>JANPKF010000359.1:0-5598 GCA_031425895.1 Caulobacteraceae bacterium
GTCGCGGCTGATCAGGCCGGCCGCCATCAGCGCCTGGATACGCCCCCGCGACAGCTCGCTGACCAGATCAGCCAGAACCTTGTCCAGCCGCCCGCCGGGCTGGACGACCTCGACGATGCGGATGCAGAAGTCGACCGCCTCTTCATCGTCCTCGACCCGGGCGTCGGGAAGGGTCTCATCGGCGTCAGCGCTCATTCGGCTATCCGTGCCGCCGGCCGGAGCCCGGGTCAACCGCCAAGCCGGGGCGCGGCGCCCGCCGGATCGGCGCAATCCCTTCAAGTTTCCCGATTTCCGACATTCGTCGTGACACCGTCACGCAATCCCCCTAGCTCCGCCTGATCACTGTTCAGGTTCGAGGGGATACGAACTATGACGTCATCATACCGCCGCCTGCTGCTCACCGCAGCGGGTCTTTCCGCCATTGCCTTCTCCACCGCCGTGCACGCCCAGGAGGCGGATACGGTCGAGGAAGTCGTCGTCACCGCCCAGAAGCGCGAGCAGCAGGCGGTCGACGTGCCGATCTCGCTGACCGCCTACAGCGGCCAACGGCTCGAGTCGCTGGGCGTCGAGGACTTCGCCGACCTGGCGCTGTTCACCCCCGGCTTCGAGGTCCAGGACCAGTCGCCCAACAACCCCGGCTTCGTGATGCGCGGCATCACCTCCGATTCCACCGACAGCTTCTCCGAAGCCCGCGTCTCGGTGTTCCAGGACGGTGTCTCGATCTCGAAGGCGCAGGGCTCCTACGTCGAGCTCTTCGACCTGGAGCGCGTCGAGGTGGCCAAGGGGCCGCAGTCGACCCTCTATGGCCGCGGCGCCCTGATCGGCGCGGTCAATGTCGTCCAGGCCAAGGCTGACCCGTCCGGCTTCGATGCGGCGCTGAAAGTCACCGGCGGCGATTTTGGCCTGATGCAGGTCGACGGCATGGTCAACGGCGCCTACAGCGACGCCTTCGCCGTCCGCCTGGCCGGCCGCTGGCGCCAGCGCGACGGCTATGTCGAGAACCTTGGAACCGGCGACGACTT
The DNA here is from genome assembly GCA_031425895.1 of Caulobacteraceae bacterium. Lineage (GTDB taxonomy): Bacteria > Pseudomonadota > Alphaproteobacteria > Caulobacterales > Caulobacteraceae > Caulobacter. The sequence continues at coordinate 1,023 of JANPKF010000359.1, forward strand.
CCAGTCGGTCGACAGCGCCGCCTGGCGCCTCGCCGTCGCCTATGAGCCCAACGACGCCTTCCGCGCCGACCTGCTGGTCAACTGGCAACAGGACCGCGCCTCCGGCACCGCCTTCAAGTCGCTGAACTACAACCAGACCGACCCGGTCACCGGCGCTGTGCTGGCGGGTACGGACGTCCGCGACGGCGCCGCCATCCGCGCCCCGGCCGGCTTCATCGGCGGCGCCGACCTGGGCGTCGACCGCACGGTTCAGGGCGTCACGGGCCTCCTTGGATGGGACCTGAACGACAACTTCACCCTCAGCTCGATCACCGCCTACCGCGAGTTCGACAGCCAGGAGGTGTTCGACGCCGACGGCCTGTCGCTGCCCCTGCTGACCGGCCTCAACGACGCCCAGGACAAGCAGTGGAGCCAGGAGTTCCGCCTGAACTTCGACGACGGCGGCCGCTTCAAGGGCTTCGCCGGCCTCAGCTGGTTCAAGAACCAGAGCGACCAGTTCATTCCGTTGCAGTTCGACGAACGGGTCGGCCTCGCCGACCTGACCGGCCAGCTCAACGCCGGGGCCGCCGGCTCCGGCCTGCCGGCAAACACCCCGGCCCCGTCGGCCTTCTTCGGCAACACCGCCTTCACAGGCGCCCTGGTCCAGGGCCTGGTCGCCCAGCTGTCGCAGAATCCCAACACGCCGGCCTTTGACCCGGCTATCGTCCTGAGCAATGCCCAGGCCCAGGCCATCGCCGCCAACCTGCGCGGCAATCACGTCGAGGCCGTGCAGACCACCAGCGACCTCGACGCCATCGACCTGTTCGTCGACGGCACATTCGCGGTGACCGAACGGTTCGAGCTCTCGGCCGGCCTTCGCTACACCCGCGACGAGAAGGACACCGGCTTCCGCTCCTTCACGGTGGGCGGCCGCAGCGTGCTCGGCGGCGCGGTCGGGGCGGCCCAGTTGGCCGGCCAGGCCAACCAGCTGATCGCCAGCGGCATTCCGGCCAACGTCACGCAGGGCAACGCCCTGCTGGCCCAGGCCAACGCCATTCTCGGCGCCCTGCAGAGCCCGTTCGTGCAACTTATCCCGACCTCGGCCCTGCCCAACTTCGGCCTGACCTTCCAGCCGACGGCGAACAACGGCGATCGCACGGTGGTGAGCCACTCCGACGAGGCCTTCACCTGGCGCCTGGTCGGCCGTTATGCGGTCAGCGACGACGTCAACCTCTACGCCTCCTATGCCCGTGGCCGCCGTCCCGAAATCCTCGCCACCGGCGCTCCGACCACACCGGGCGGCGCGGCCCGCTTCGACGCCATCGAGGCTGAAACGGTCGACAGCTACGAGGTCGGCGCCAAGGCCGCCTTGCTGGACGGCCGCCTGCGTCTCGACGGCTCGGTCTATTATTACGACTACCAGGACTTCCAGACGGTCATCCAGGACGGGGTGGTCTTCACCATCGCCAACGCCGGCAAGGCCAAGGCCTATGGCTTCGAGGGCCAGGCGGACTGGCGGGTGGCGAGCGGCCTGACGCTGTACGCCACCTATGCCTGGAGCCACGCCCGTTTCGACGGCGGCGCCTACGACGGCAACCAGTTCCGCCTGTCGCCGGACCACAGCCTGTCGCTCGTCGCCAGCTGGAGCTTCGATGCCCTGGGCGGAACCTTCGACATCCGTCAAAGCTACAGCTGGCAGTCGGAGGTCTTCTTCGACGACAACAACGACCGCGCGGTGTTCCAACAGCCGCCGGGCGCCTTCGTCGCCGACAACATCCAGGACGAGCGTCAGGACAGCTATGGGCTGGTGAACCTGCGTGCCAGCTATCGGCCGGCGGACACCAACCTGACCTTCGAGCTGTTCGCCACCAACCTGAGCGATGAGGACTACATCATCGACGCCGGCAACACCGGCGACAGCCTCGGCCTGCCGACCTTCATCCCCGGCGCGCCGCGCATGGTGGGCGGCAGCATCGGCTGGAAGTTCTAGGCAATCAAACTGGAAGGCCTCGCCTCCGGACCCCAGACGCTCCTTGCGGGCAGACGGGGCCGGAGGCGAGAGTCCTCAACTCCTATGCCTTCCCCGTCGCTTCCTCTTCCTTGCCGGTGATCGAGCCTTCGGTGAAGAGGTACTCTTTCAGCTGGTCGTCGAACTCGCTGTCGTTGCGCCGGATCCACTCCAGCGCCATGGCGGCGTGCTCGATCTCTTCATGGGCGTTGTGCAGCAGGATTTTCCGCAACTCGTCATCGTCGCAGTCGTCCGCCCGCTGACGATACCAATCGACGGCTTCAAGCTCCTCGATCAGCGAAGAAATCGCATAGTGCAGGTTTAGGGTCTTCGCTTTCAGCTTTTCGCGGGGAACGTGGAGGCCTTCGCTGGACACTGTCATCTCCTTGTTGTCCGATGGAACGACAAGAACGCACGAACGCGCCGGAGGGGCAGACCATGAATATCGATCGACGCAAATTGTTGGCCGGCTTTGGCCTTGGCGCGTCCGCCATCGCCGGCGCGGCCCGCGCCCACGGCGATCATGTCATGGGCGCCTTCAACCACGGCGTCGCCTCGGGTGACCCGCTTCAGGACCGGCTGATCGTCTGGACCCGGCTGACCCCGCATGACGGCCACGGGCTGGAAGACATCGAGGGCGAGTTGCACATCGCCACGGATGCGAAGTTTGCAAAACCCCGCGTCATCAAGGTCGCCGCCACCGCTGACCGCGACTGGACCATCAAGGTCGATGTCGATGGCCTCAAGGCCGGGACCGAATACTTCTATCGCTTCAAGGTCGGCACGAGTGTTTCGCCCGTCGGCCGGGGCCGGACCCTGCCCGAGAAGACCGACGAGGTCGTGCTGGCCGTCGCCAGCTGCTCGCTGTTCATCCAGGGCTATTTCAACGCCTATGGCGCCATTGCGCAGATGGACCGCGTCGACGCGGTGCTGCACCTGGGCGACTACATCTACGAATACGGCGCCGACCAGTACGGGGCCCAGTCGCCGGTGGCCAAGGACCGCAAGCTCGATCCGCCGACCGAGATCATCACCCTGTCCGACTACCGCCGCCGCCACGCCTGCTACAAGGCCGATCCCCAGCTGCAGGCGGCTCACGCCCGTGCGGCCTGGATCGTCGTCTGGGACGACCATGAGACGACCAATGACAGCTGGGTCGGCGGGGCCGAGAATCACACCCCCGCTACGGAAGGCGACTGGGCGACCCGCAAGGCCGTGGCGCTCAAGGCCTATTTCGAATGGATGCCGATCCGCGATCCAGCCGGAGCGATGTCGGCGGCCATCTACCGGTCGTTCCGCTTCGGCGATCTCGCAACCGTGCTGATGACCGAGACCCGGCTGACGGCCCGCACCGAGGCCATGGACGCCGGTCGCGACCTGTTGGTCGATGGCAAGCCCGATGTCGCCGGCTTCATGACCAAACTCAACGACCCGGCCCGCCGCCTGATGGACGAGCGCCAGCATGCCTGGCTGGCCGGGGAACTGGGCCGCTCGGTCAAGGCCGGCGAGACCTGGCAGGTGATCGGCAACCAGATCGTCATGGGCAAGGTGCTGGCCCCTGACCTGCGCAAGGAAATGGGCGAGGAGGCCTGGGGCAAGATGCTGTCCTCCGTGCCCGAGTTCGTGGCCCAGGCGGTGACCGCCTCCTCGATGCTCGCGGCGACGCCGATCCCGGTCAACCTCGACCAGTGGGATGGCTATCCAGCCGACCGCGAGCGGGTCTATGCCACCTTCAAGGCGACAAAGGCCCGGCCGATCGTGCTGGCCGGCGATAGCCACAGCTTCTGGGCCAACGAGCTGTCTGATCTTTCGGGAACCCTGGTCGCCGCCGAGTTCGGCACGACGGGGATCACTAGCCCCGGGTTTTCCGACATGCTGCCGGGCGTGCCGCTGAACGAGGCGCTGGTCGCCCGGAACCCGGAAGTGAAATTCGCCGACAGCGCCGCCAAGGGCTTCGTGAAGCTGACCCTGACGAAGGAGAAGGCGGTGGCCGACTTCGTGACGGTCTCGACCATCTACAAGCCCGAGTACGAGGTGAAGACGCTGAAGAGCTTCACGGTCACGCCGGTCGGCACCGGGGTGAGCAAGCTGTCCTAGGGGCGCTCGACCAGCTGGCCGTCGACGACCAGCCGGTAGAAGCAGGAGCGGAAGCCAACGTGGCAGGCGCCGCCGTCGCCCTGCGGCCGCACCTTGAGCAGCACCGCGTCCTGGTCACAGTCGAGGCGAACCTCGACGATGGTCTGCACCTGCCCGCTGGTGGCGCCCTTATGCCAGAGCTCGCCCCGAGAGCGGCTGAAGTAATGCGCCTCGCCGGTGGCCAGGGTGCGCGACAGCGCCTCGGCGTTCATCCAGGCCAGCATCAGCACCTCGCCGGTTTCGGCATGGGTGGCCAGCGCCGCGATCAGGCCGGCGGCGTCGAAGCGGGGCGAAAGCGCCTCGCCTTGCTCCAGGGCCTCCTTCGAGGTCGCAGTGGGGAACTCGGTCATGGCCGCCATATGGCCCTGCGAGGGGCCGCTCGGCTAGCCGCAGGCGTCACTATCGAGGGCCGGGGCAACGCGCGGCCGGCCGGGTGGTCAGCAGGGCCCCGGT
>JANPKF010000360.1:0-1965 GCA_031425895.1 Caulobacteraceae bacterium
CTCGACCAGCAGCTGGTTGAGGGTCTGCTCGCGCTCGTCGTTGCCGCCGCCGAGACCGGCGCCACGGTGGCGGCCGACGGCGTCGATTTCGTCGATGAAGATGATGCAGGGGGCGTTCTTCTTGGCCTGCTCGAACATGTCTCGCACCCGGCTGGCGCCGACGCCGACGAACATTTCCACGAAGTCGGAGCCCGAGATGGTGAAGAAGGGCACGCCGGCTTCACCCGCGACGGCGCGGGCGATCAGGGTTTTACCGGTGCCGGGAGGGCCGACCAGCAGGGCGCCCTTGGGGATCTTGCCGCCCAGGCGCTGGAACTTGGCGGGGTCTTTGAGGAAATCGACGATCTCCTGCAGCTCTTCCTTGGCCTCGTCGACGCCGGCGACGTCGTCAAAGGTGATGCGGTTCTTGTTCTCGGTCAGCAGCCGGGCCTTGGACTTGCCAAAGCCCATGGCGCCCCGGGCGCCGCCCTGCATCTGGCGCATGAAGAAGATCCACACACCGATCAGCAGCAGGATCGGCAGGGCGCCGGACAGCAGCGACCAGATGTTGAACTTCTCGGCGCGCTGGAAATTGACGTCGATGCCCTTGCCTTCCATGCGCTTGAGCAGGTCTTCGCTGGGCGGGGCCGTGGAATAGCTGACCCTGCCGTCGGCCGTGGTCAGCTTGGCGCGGCTGCCGGCGAAGTCGACCTTGCGGATCTCGCCGCTGTCGATCTTCTCGAGCATGGTCGAATAGGTGATGTCGCCGCCCACCTTGGTGGCCGGGGCGCCGGCGCTGACCGCCTGGTTGCCGCTCAGCACGCTGTAGATGCCGATCATCACGACGACGATGACGCCCCAGACCGCGAAATTCCGCAAATTCATGCTGTCTACTCAGGTCCGCAAAAAGGGTTGTGACACATCAATGTAGGACGCCGCCCCCGGGTTCGCCACGTTGTGCGACCGGATAGGCATCCGCTTCCTTTGTGATCAGGCCAAGCGCCGCTTCGAAACGAGGCTGGACCAGCGACCGGATACGGACAAACGGGCTAGCTGCAAGGATCGGGCAAGTCCAGAGGCTGGCGCCGTCGGTGACCAGCGGCAGCGCCCCCCGGACGGCCGGCGGCAGGGCTTTCAGGGCTGTTTGCTCAGGCCTGGGCAGCCTGGCGGTGTGTCCCCGGAGGGGTTGCACGGTCAGGCCAGGCCCATCGGCGATCAGTTCGAAACGGCCGTCGAACACGGTCGGCTCTTTTTGGGACAGGGGCCGGGGTGGCAAGGGCGCGCGGGACAATTCGCCGGTCTCGCGGGAGATGGTGAGGTTGTCGCCGGCCGCTTCGATGCGGGCGCCGGCCAGGGTGGTGACGCCGTCTTCCCGGGCGAAGCGGGCGAGGAGGGTGGTCAGCTGGTCTGTGCGTGGCGGCGTGGCTGTGCCGGCGGTGCAGAGGCAGGCGGCGGCGAGGGTTCTGGCGGGTGTGTTTCGCGGGAGGATGATCAGACCGGCGCGTTCGGTGGCCTCACGGCGTGCCTTCTCCTCGGGGGACGGCTGGTGCGACCCCTCATCCGACCCCTTCGGGGCCACCTTCTCCCCCAAGGGAAGAAGGGAGAGGGGGGGCGAACCGGCTCGGGCCCGGGCACGGGCGTAGCGCAGGTCGAGGTTGGCGGGGTCGTCGATCCAGCGCTCGCCGCGGCGGGCCAGCCAGTCCTGCAGGTCGCCGCGCTTCAGGCCGAGCATGGGGCGCAGGATGAAGACCGACCGTCCCTCCGGCCAGGCCGGAGAAGGGGCCCACTCGCGGGCGTCGGGGACGGTGGACCCCGCCGCGCGCATGGCGGCGCTTTCGCCAAGGTCGCTGGCGGTGTGGCCCATCAGCAGGACCGACGCGCCGGCCTGGCGGGCGGCGGTGGCCAGCAGGGCGTGGCGGGCGGCGCGGGCGGCGGCGGGGAGGCCTGTCGCCGGTTTGGCGCCGGTCCAGTGGAGCGTGCGGTGGG
>JANPKF010000361.1:0-15382 GCA_031425895.1 Caulobacteraceae bacterium
GGGAAAAGCGCCCTCGATGCCGGGGCGTGGCTGGCCCAGACGACGACGCGGCTGTGCCTGGACCGTCTGAAATCGGCGCGGGTCCGGCGCGAGACCTATGTCGGGCCCTGGCTGCCCGAGCCGCTGATCGAAGAGGAGTCGGTCGATCCGCTGGAGCGGGCGGAGGATGTCTCGGTCGCCTTTCTGCTGGCGCTGGAGCGTCTGAGTCCGCTGGAACGGGCCGTGTTCCTGCTGCATGACGTTTTCGAGCAGGACTATAGCCAGGTCGCGGGCGCGCTGGGCCGCGACGAGGCGGCCTGCCGCCAGTTGGCCAGCCGCGCCCGCAGCCACCTGAAGGACGCCAGGCCGCGCTACAGCGTGCCGCACGATGAGGCGTTGCAGCTGGCGGCGGCCTTCATGACCGCCTCGGCCAGCCAGGACTTCGCGGCGCTGGAACGGCTGCTGGCCAGGGACGCGGTGCTGATCAGCGACGGCGGCGGCAAGCGAAAGGCGGCGCTGAGGCCGCTGGTCGGGCGCGAGGATGTCATCGCCCTGCTGAAGGGGCTGGCGTGGCGCGGGCCGTGGGCGGGCGATCTGCAGGCCATGCGGCCGGCGCGGATCAACGGCCTGCCCGGGGTGATCCTGCGGGCCGGCGACGGGCTGACGACCATGGCCTTCGAGCCGGATGGCGAGGGGCGGATCGCCGCCATCTACATCATGCGTAATCCGGAGAAGCTGGGCCATCTTTCGGCAGGCTGAGGTGGGCGCAGGCCAGGGCGGCGAGGGCCAGGATCGGGCTCAAGGCCAGCACGGCGGAAAGCCCGATGAGGCTGGTGACGGCCATGGCCGCCAGGGGGCCGACCGCCGCCGCCAGGAATTGGGCCGCCGGACTGACCGCACCGGCCCGGCGGCTGGGGTCTGCGCCGTGCAGGAACCCGAACAGGCTGGCGCCCAGCAGCAGGGCGGCGAAGGCCAGCAGGCCAAAGGCGGCGACGAACAGGGGCGCGGGCGGCCGGGCGGCGATGACGGCGCAGGCGAGAATGAGGCTGGCGACGACGAGGGCGAACAGCCGTCGGAGACTGAGGCGTCCGGCAAGCGAGACCGCCGTCATGGCCCCCAGCATCTGGGCGCCGAGGGTGGTCAGCACGACCAGGCCGCTCACCGCTCCCAGCCCCTGGGCGGTGGCAAGATCGCTCATCCGGAACCACAGGGCGGCGTTGGCGGCGAAGTAGAGGAAGAGGGCGGCAAGGCCGAGCAGGCCGCGCCGGTCAGGCGCGCGCCTTCCGGCCTGGGCGAGGTCCTCCATGGCGGGGGCGAGGAGGGGGGCGACCAGCAGACAGAGGCCGGAGAGGCCGGCGGCGAACATCACGCCACCCATCGGCCCCAGGCCGTTGGCGAGGGCGGCGGCGAAGACCTGGCCCGCCGACTGGATGAGGAAGAAGGCGGCTGCCCAGGGCTCGGGCCTGGCCTGGCGGGCGATCATCCCGACGGTGGTCCAGACCAGCACCCCGCCGGCCAGGCCGCCGACGCCGCGCAGGGCGATGTACTGGCCGTCGCGGGCGAACAGCATGGCGAGGCCGGCGAGGACGCAGACCGCCGCCGCGCCGGCGGCCCAGAGGGTCAGCCGCCGGGGTTTCAACAGGAGAGCGCTGAGGGCGACACTGAGCGCCATGGCCAGGAGTTCGACGATGGCGACCGGATGGACGAGGCCGGCTTGCAGCCGCCCGATATCTGCCAGTTCGCTGAGCAACAGCGGCTGCAGGCCGGTGACGATCATCGCCAGTGAGCCCAGCGCCAGGGCGGCGAGGGCGGGGCGGCGGGGTTCGGTCGGTATTGCCAGGCCAGGCTCAGGCGGCATTGGCGTCGCCCAATTGCCTGTGGGACCGGTCCCCGTTTCTCCGCTCACCCCGGCGAATGCCGGGGCCCATTTCGTAGGGCGCTACTCGAGCGGATCGGCCTGCCCACCTCTTGGGTCGGGGCTTCAAGCGGGTCTTCCCCAGTTCACCAAGGATGACAGAACCGAACAATCGAGCCCTACGAAATGGGTCCCGGCATTCGCCGGGAGGAGCGGATTTGGGGGGAGGCTAGACCTAAAACCTTCCCAACCCGCCAACGCCCGGGCCAGACCCGGCCCGGTCCGGTTCAGTGCGAGGCTGTCGGTGCGCCCGGAATTTCCAGGGCGTACTGGTAGCTGTCGTTGCCACAGACGCCGGTCGTGCCGTTGACCCAGGCGGCGGGCTTGAGGCGTTCGGCCAGGGCCGGGTTGGCGGCCAGCATGCGGCGGGCGGGCTCCATGTCCATCGACGGCACAAAGCGGCCGTCGCCCAGCACCTTGACCGAGCCGCCGTAGACCGCCTCGCCCGCGGCGAGGTCGAAGCCCGGCGAGCCAAGACAGAGGTTGAGCGAGGACTGGATGTCGATGGCGGAGTAGATCTTGTCCATCCGCCATTTGCCGGCCGGGACTCGGAAGATCAGCAGCTCCTCGGGCTTCTTGCCCCAGATGGTGTTGATCGGCTGGTAGAGGCCGATGCGGCTGTCGGTCTGGGTCAGGCGGCCATCGCCTTCGATCAGGTGAAGGCCGTCGAACTCGATCTTGCCGCTGTTGGGCATGTGGAAGACGATCAGGGTCTCATTCGGCCCGATGTCGCTAAAGTCGGTCTCGGGGATCGGCGAGGTGAAGCGGCCGGCCTGGACGAGGCGGGGATAGGCGGGGCGAGGCACGCGGGGCCGGCCGGCGTCCGGCATCTGGCCGACGGCCGTGATGCTGAGCGACAGTTTGTCCAGCCCGCCCGGGCGGCCGCCGTAGCGCGTCGTCTGCCTGATCAGGTCGTTGCCATATCGGCGCAGTTCCCGGCCGTGGGGCTGTTCGGCGCCGACCCAGGGGGCGAGGGCGGCGCGCTGCTGGTCGGCGGGCAGCTTTGCGATGGCGCTGCCTTCCTTGGGGTCGAGGCCGACGACGGTCCAGCCACGCACCACCATGCAGTTCTCGACGTTGGCGGCATCACCGTCGGTGTTGACCCCCTTGGCGATGCCGCTGACCAGGGCCGGGGTCACCAGGTCGACCACCCAGTCGCCCGAGCCCATCGAATGCGGGTCCGTCTGGGCGGAGCGAGCGGCGCTGGTAAGGCAGTCGGTCACCGCCGCGTCATGGCCGTCTATCGTGGCGCCTGCCTTGTGGAAGTAGGTATAGCCCCTGGTCGCCCGGGTCAGGTCGACCTGGGCGAGGGCCGGCGTGGCCAGCAAAGCCAGGCCAGCGGCGATCAGCAGTTTGCGCATTCGAGACGTCCCCCAACGATCCTGCAGGGTTAGGGGAGGCGCCGCGGCGAGGCAACCGGCGGGGAGCCGACATTTTCCGCTTCACCCCATTGTTCGTTTTCCGGGACGGGTTTAGCCTTCGTCCGTCCGGGGAGACCGGACACCCACATCAGCGCTGAGGGAGCCTCATGCCGCGCCACGATTTCATCGCCTACATCGGGCGGTTCGAACCCTTCCATCTTGGCCACTATGCCGTCTTGCGCCGGGCCCTGGCCCTGGCCGACCGCGCCATCGTGCTGATCGGCTCGGCCGATGCGCCGCGCAGCGCCCGCAATCCCTGGACCTTCTCCGAGCGGGCGGTGATGATCCGTGCGGCCATGGGCCAGGACGCCGCCCGGCTGACCATCCGGCCCTTGATCGACCACCTCTACAACGAGACCGCCTGGGTTGGTGAGGTTCAGGCCCAGGTCGCGGCCGCCATCACCGAGAGCGGCCATGAGGGACCGGCGACGGTGGGCCTGATCGGGCATGAGAAGGATGCGTCGAGCTATTACCTGCGCGCCTTCCCGCAGTGGGATCTGGTCGATGTCGACCAGGTGGCCATGCTGTCGGCGACCGAGCTGCGGCAACATTTCTTCGCCGACGACGCGGGCGGCGCCAACCTGCTGGAAGCCAATGTGCCCAAGGCGGTGTTCGAGACCCTGCAGGCCTTTCGCCGCACCGCCGCCTTCAGCCAGACGGCGGACGAGTGGCAGCACGTCGTCGACTACAAGAAGATCTGGGCCGCCGCCCCCTATCCGCCGACCTTCGTCACCGCCGACGCCGTGGTGGTGCATTCGGGCCATGTGCTGCTGATCAAGCGCCGCTCGCAGCCGGGCAAGGGGCTGTGGGCGCTGCCCGGCGGGTTCGTGAACCAGGATGAGACCCTGCTGGCCGCCGCCATCCGTGAGCTGCGCGAGGAGACGCGGCTGAAACTGCCGGAGCCGGTGCTGCGCGGGGGCCTCAAGGACCAGGCGGTGTTCGACTATCCCGACCGCTCGATGCGGGGGCGGACCATCACCCACGCCTTCCATTTCGACTTCCCGACCGGGCCGTTGCCCCCGGTGCGCGGATCGGACGACGCGGCGCGGGCCAGATGGCTGCCGGTCGCCGAGGTGATGGGCATGCGCGGCCATCTTTTCGAGGACCACTATTTCATCCTCGAACGCTTCCTCGGCGCCAGCTGACACCGGGGACTTTGTTTATCGCCTGACGGTCGCCTTCGGCTGTCAGGCTTCGCCCGGCCAGGGGGACAGACCCCAACGGCCTCCACCGACGCGAAGGAGCTTCCCGTCATGATCAATCCGATCCTCAACACCGACAGCTACAAGACCAGCCACTTCCTGCAGTATCCGCCGGGGACCGAGCGGGTGTTTTCCTATGTCGAGAGCCGCGGCGGCGACTATCCGAGCACGGTTTTCTTCGGCCTGCAGGCGATCCTGAAAGCCGAGTTCCAGACGCCGATCACGGCGGCGGATATCGACGAGGCCGAAGAGCTTCTGGGCGCCCACGGCATGCCGTTCAACCGGGCCGGCTGGGAGCGGATCGTTAAGGTGCATGGCGGCTACCTGCCGCTGGAGGTGCGGGCGGTGGCCGAGGGCTCTGTCGTGCCGGTGCATCAGCCGCTGATGACGGTGGTCAACACCGACCCGGCGCTGCCCTGGGTGACGAGCTACGCCGAGACCGCCCTGTTGCGGGTCTGGTATCCGATCACTGTCGCCACGATCAGCTACCATGTGCGCCAGATCATCAAGGCGGCGCTGGAGCGCACGGCCGACGATCCGATGGGCGAGTTGCCGTTCAAGCTGCACGACTTCGGGGCGCGCGGGGTGTCGAGCGAGCAGTCGGCGGCGATAGGCGGGCTGGCGCATCTGGTCAGCTTCCAGGGCAGCGACACCCTGTCGGCGATTGTCGGGGCGCGGCGCTGGTACCACGAGCCGATGGCCGGCTTCTCGATCCCGGCGGCCGAGCACAGCACCATCACCAGCTGGGGCCGCGAGCATGAGGTGGACGCCTATGCGAACATGGTGGCCTCATTCGGCAAGCCGGGCGGAATATACGCCGTCGTATCGGACAGCTACGACCTCTATGCGGCCATCGAGCATCTGTGGGGCGAGGCCCTGAAACAGCAGGTCATCGACAGCGGCGCGACCCTGGTGGTGCGGCCCGACAGCGGCGATCCGGTGACGGTGGTGGCGAAGACGATCGCCCTGCTGGCCGAGCGGTTCGGGACGACGGTGAATTCGAAGGGGTTCAAGGTGCTGAACACCGTGCGGGTGATCCAGGGCGACGGGGTCAATCCGGTCAGCATCGCGGCGATCCTGGAGCGGATCACGGGGGATGGGTTCAGCGCCAGCAACATCGCCTTTGGCATGGGCGGGGCGCTGTTGCAGCAGCTCAACCGCGATACCCAGAAGTTCGCCTACAAGACCTCGGCGGCGCAGGTCGGCGGGGCATGGCGCGACGTGTTCAAGGATCCGGTGACGGATACGGGCAAGCGCTCGAAGAAGGGGCTGCTCGGTCTGGCGCGGGACGAGGCCGGGTGGAAGACGGTGGCCGTCGATGGCGAGCGGTTCGCGCCGCTGGAGGGGGGTGAGAACCTGCTGGTTCCGGTGTTCCGCGATGGACAACTGTTGCGGGATGTCAGTCTGGCGGCGGTGCGGGCGACGATGGCGGCGGGCGAGTAGCGTCAGGCGCTCCCTCCCCTTTATGGGGAGGGTGTCTCGCGGAGCGTGACGGGTGGGGAAATCGGATGCAGCGCAATAACCCCGGAAGGTTGGCGCCTTGTGATTCTCGTACCCCACCCTGGCGCCTTCGGCGCCTGTCCCTCCCCATAAAGGGGAGGGAGCGCGCGCGTACTCAGTTCAGGCCTTCTTGACGAACTCGGTGCGGAGCACGAGGTCGCGGACCTTTTCGGCGCGGCATTCGATCTCGGCCGGGTCGTCGGTCAGGCGGATGCCCTTGATCAGCGTGCCGCGCTTGATCGTCACCCCGCCGGAGCCCTTCACCTTCAGGTCCTTGACCAGGATGACGTTGTCACCGTCGGCGAGGAGGGTTCCGTTGCTGTCGCGTACGTCCATGATGCGGCTTTAGGGCCCGTCGGACGGCTTGCCTAGGGTCATTCGATCTTCAGCCCCCAACCCTAGTATCCGCTCATCCCGGCGAACGCCGGGACCCAGGTCATAGGGCGCCGCCGGCAGGGACTCGTGCCTGCAGGCACGGCACGGTCTTGCTGGCGGCAATCACAGCCGTGCCCAAGCGCACGCCTTTTGGACACCGAGATCACGCGGCTGGGTCCCGGCGTTCGCCGGGATGAGCGGATGGAGAGGGGAGCTAGTGCCAGCCCTCGCCGCCGGCCTCAAGCGCCGCCGGGTTCATCGGCCGGGCGACCAGGCCTGTCTGGGTCAGCCAGACCTCGTAGCGGGCCCCGTTGGCCATCGGCATGAAGGCGCCGCCGCCGTAGAAGCTGTCGACCATCGGGGCGTAGCGCTTCGACTTGCGGGCCATGGTCCACATGTCGATGTTGCCGGGCTCGGGGCCGAGGTCATAGACGCTGCGCGGGGCGCTGAGCTCGTCAGCGGTGCTCTCGTAGCGGCCGGACAGGCGGTCGAGGCGGTACTGGGTGTCGAGGCCGAGCACGTTGGCCCAGGGTTTCCACTTCAGGAGGCGGGCCTCGATGCGCCACTGGTCGCCATGGACCTGGTAGCGCTTGACCAAGCCGCCCGGCTCGGTGGCTGTGGCCGGGGTGGTGAGGGTGGCCTCGAACAGCTGGGGGCCCAGCTGGCGGGTCTCGATGGTGGCGACGGGGCGCTCGTAGGTCAGGCGCTGGTAGGTCTGAACGTCGAGACCGGCCAAGGCGACGACGGCGCCGGCTGCCAGAAAGGCGCCACCGAAGGCTGTGCCGAACAGGCCGCCGACGATGCGACCGCCGAACAGGCCCCCGAGACCGCGCAACAGCACGATCGAACCCAGCAGCGCCGAGGCCGCCGGCAGAATCCACCACCACCAAACCATGAGACGAACTCCGTTGCCCCCGGACGGGACGCCCGAAGGTTAACAAGACCACAGGTCTCCAATGCACGCCAGCGGGGAAGGCTCCACGGTTGAATTGGCTCCGGATGGAGCGCTATTGGACCCATGCGTTTCGACGACCGCTTCCTGGAAGAGATCAAGTCGCGCGTCCGGCTGTCGGACGTGATCGGCAAGACCGTGAAGCTGAAGCGTCAGGGCCGGGAATTCGTCGGCCTGTCGCCGTTCACCAAGGAGCGGTCGCCCAGCTTCTTCGTCAACGACGACAAGGGTTTTTACCACGACTTCTCGAGCGGCAAGCACGGCGACCTGATCAGCTTCTTCCAGGAGACCGAGCGGCTCAGCTTCATGGAGGCGGTCGAGCGGCTGGCGTCGGAGGCCGGGGTGCCCTTGCCGGCGCCGGACCCGCAGGCCGCCGAGCAGGAGAAGAAGCGCCAGGGGCTGAGCGACTGGATGGACCTGGCCGCCGCCTGGTACGAGGGTGAACTGCGTCGGCCGCCGGGCCGCGAGGCGCGGGCCTATCTGGAGCGCCGGGGGCTGCCCGACACCGAATGGAAGCGGTTCGGGCTGGGGTTCGCGCCGGAGAGCCGCACGGCGCTGAAGGACTATCTGATCGCCAAGGGCGCCAAGCCGGCCGAGCTGGTCGACGCCGGCCTGCTGATCGCGCCGGAGGAGGGTGGTTCGCCCTACGACCGGTTCCGCAACCGGATCATCTTTCCGATCGCGGATGCCCGTGGACGAGTGGTCTCGTTCGGCGGCCGGGCGCTCGATCCCAATGCGCGGGCCAAGTACCTCAACGGGCCGGAGACCAGCCTCTTCCACAAGGGGAAGCTGCTGTACGGCCTGCCCGAGGCGCGCAAGCTGATGCACAGCGGCGGGGCCGATGCGCCGCTGGTGGTGGTCGAGGGCTATATGGACGCCATCGCCTGTCAGCGGGCGGGGATCGCGGCGGTGGCGCCGCTGGGCACGGCGCTGACCGAGGACCAGATGGAGGTGCTGTGGCGGCTGCACCCCGAGCCGACACTCAGCTTCGATGGTGACGCGGCCGGGCGGCGGGCGGCCAACAGCGCCATGGATCGCGCGCTGCCGCTGATCAAGCCAGGCAAGAGTTTCCGGTTCGCCATCGTGGTCGGCGGCAAGGACCCCGATGACGTCCTGCGCGAGCAGGGGCCGGCGGCGCTGAAGAGCCAGCTGACCGACACCACGCCGTTCGTGGAGCAGCTGTTCCACCGCGAGCGGGACCTGGAGCCGCTGGATACGCCCGAGCGCAAGGCGGGGCTGAAGGTGCGGCTGCGGAAACTGGCGGCGACCATCGCCGATCCGGATCTGGCGCAGGCCTATCGCGAGGATCTGCTGGGCCGATACGAGCAGCTGATGCCCGGCGGGGCGCAGCGGTTCGAGGTCGGGGCGGCGGCGCGGGTGATGGCCCGGCAGCGCTGGGACGGCAAGAAGGGCGGCAAGTTCGGCGGTGGACCAATCGGCCCGAACGCCGAGACGACGGAGCAGGTGCGCCGGATGCGTAGTCAGCCCCGGCCGTTGTCGGCGGCCCTGGCCTATGCGGCGCTGCAGGACCCGCATGTGCTGGACGACAAGGTCGAGCAGTTGAGCGCGCGGGGGTTCCTGGACGACCGGCTGAGCGCCCTCGCCGACGAACTGGTCGAGTTCCGGTTCGAGAGCGACGCGGTCGATGCGGTGTCGGTGCGGCGCCGGCTTGAGGCGCGCGGTTTCGGCGAGGATGTGTTCCAGCAGTTGGCCCGCACGGCCAAGGCGGCCGGCGCCGCCTTCCTGACCGTCGACATGGATCCGGTGACGGCCCGGCGGCTGTGGTCGCTGGCCTTCGACCTGCTGGTCAAGCTGGAGACGCTGGAGCGGGCGGTCGAGGGGGCCAAGCAGGACCTGGAGCGCGACAACGACAGCTCGACCCTGATCCGGCTGAAGACCGAGCGCGACCTGTTGAAGCGGCTGGTCGACAGCGGGGCCTGGAGCGATGAGGCCGAGGCGGCGCCCTGGCTTAGCTGACGGCCTTGGCCGTTGTACCGGGATATTTGCGCTCGTCCGCCTCGAGAATGCGCAGCATCAGGTCGGGGTCCGTCCGCAGGCTCGGAGGCTCGCCGAAGCGGTCGCGCCAGCGGCGTTCGATCATGGCAATCTTGCGATGGCGACGGGACATGGGGCGGCTCCTGGGGACTCGAACAAGTCTTCCCAACGGCGGCGCGGCCACGACGGTTTCTCCCAAGGTGGGAGAGAACTTCTGAATTAACAATAACTTGGCGTTGTAGTCGTTTGTTTTGAGTGGCTTGCGCCGGCGAAAACTTGTCCGCCGGCGCAGCCGTTCATCATGATCAGTCGAAGACGATGACCGAGCGGGCCAGTTCGCCGCGCTTGAGTTCCTCGAAGGCCTCGTTGACCTGGTCCAGCTTGATGCGGCGGCTGATCATCTGGTCGAGCTTCAACTTGCCCGACATGTAGAAGTCGACAAAGCGGGGCATGTCGACCGGGAAGCGGTTGGAGCCCATCAGGCTGCCCTGGATGCGCTTTTCAGCCAGGAAGTCGGCGCCGTGCAGTTCGATGTTCACGCCGATCGGGATCATGCCGATGACGTTGGCGGTGCCGCCGCGGGCCAGCATCTTGAAGGCCTGTTCGGTGGTCGCCTTCAGGCCGATGGCCTCGAAGCTGTGATCGACGCCGCCGCTGGTCATTTCCAGAACCTGGGCGACGGGGTTGCCCTGGCTGGCGTCGATGACGTCGGTGGCGCCGAATTCCTTGGCCAGGTTCAGCTTGGAGCCGTGCATGTCGATGGCGATGATGCGGCCAGCGCCGGCGATGGCGGCGCCGTTGACCGCGGCCAGGCCGACGCCGCCGCAGCCGATGACGGCCACGGTCTCGCCCGGGCGGACGTTGGAAGTGTGGATCACCGCGCCGACGCCGGTGGTGACGCTGCAGCCGATCAGGGCGGCGACGTCGAAGGGCATGTCCTTGCGGATGGCGACGCAGGCGTGTTCGTGGATCAGCATCTGCTCGGCGAACGAGCTGAGGTTGAGGAACTGATTCATGGCCGGGGCGGCCGCGTCCTCACGGAACAGGCGGGGCGAGTCGCCCTTTTCGCGGCGCACGTCGCCGCTGATGCAGCGCGACAGGTGGCCGGTGACGCAGTGATTGCAGTGGCCGCAGAAGGCCGACAGGCAGGTGATGACGTGATCGCCCGGCTTCACCGTGCGCACTTCGCTGCCGACCGCCTCGACGATGCCGGCGCTCTCGTGGCCCAGGACGGCGGGGGCGGGGTGGGGGTATTTGCCTTCGACGAAGTGGAGGTCGGAGTGGCAGACGCCGGCGGCCTTGGTGCGGATCAGCACCTCATGCGGGCCGGGCTTGCTGATGGACACGTTCTCGATCTGCAAGGGTTTGCCGACCTCGCGAAATACCGCCGCCTTCATGATGCTTCTCCCGAACGATTGTTTGAGCGCACGTTATCGCTGTTCACCCGATGAGCGGAAGGGGCGTTGTCGGGAAATCTCGACGAAGGGCTCAGCTGAAGATACCGTAGTTTCGAAAAACACCGGGGAGAGCGCCATGAGTGCCGTTACATCCATCCTGAACCGTCGGGGCCTTCTGGCGCTGGGGGCGTCGGTCGCGGCGCTGGCCGGGGCTGGAACGGCGTCGGCCAAGGTGATCCTGCGCGCCGAGACGACCGAAGGTCCCGTTCAGGGCAGCTATTCGGAAGGCTGCCTGTGGTTCAAGGGCATCCCCTATGCCAGCCCGCCGGTCGGACCGCTGCGGTTCGCGCCGCCCGAGCCGCCGGCCAAGCGGGGGGACCTGCTGCTGACCCGCGATTACGGTCACGCGGCGATGCAGGCCTCGACCCCGGCCTCCTCCGATACCGAACTGGGCCGGGCGCTGCAGGCGGTGTTCCCGTCGAACAAGGACGTCGAGAGCCAGAGCGAGGATTGCCTCTACCTCAACATCTGGACGCGCCAGGCCGACAAGAAGAAGCGGCCGGTCATGGTCTGGCTGCACGGCGGCGGCTTCGCCTACGGCTCGGCGTCCTGGCCGATGTATGACGGCGGCCATCTGGCCCGGGACGGCGACGTGGTCGTGGTCGGTATCAACCACCGCCTCAATGTCTTTGGCTACACCCACCTGCCGGAGGTCGAGGGCAGCGGCAACGCCGGCATGCTGGACATCGTCCAGGCGCTGAAATGGGTGAAGGCCAATATCGCGGCCTTCGGTGGCGATCCTGACAACGTGACCATCTTCGGCGAGAGCGGCGGCGGCGCCAAGGTCAGCTACCTGATGGCCATGCCAAGCGCCAAAGGGCTGTTCCACCGCGCCGTCGTGCAGAGCGGGCCCGGGGTGAAAGCCGTGCCGGCCGAGCGGAGCGACGCCCTTCGCAAGGCGCTGTACGCGGAACTGGGCCTCGCGGACGGCGATGTGGCGGGCCTGCGGGCCACGGCGGCTGATCGGCTGGTGCTGGCGGCGGCGGCGGCCGAGAAGAAGATGCCGGGCGTCGGCTTCGACCGGGCGGGCTTTGCGCCGGTGGTCGACGGCAAGGTGTTGCCAGGTCAGCCCTGGGATCCGAAAGCCCCTGAGCTGTCGGCCGACATTCCCCTGATGATCGGCATCAACAAGGAGGAGATGACCCTGTTCATGGCCTCCGCCCCCTGGTTCGGCCGGCTCGACGAGGCCGGGCTGAAGGGCATGGCGAGCCTGATTTTCAAGGACAGGGCCGAGACGGTTCTCGCCGCCCTGAAGACTGACTTCCCGAACGACACGCCGACCTACCTGGCCACGCACCTGACCACCTATGGCCGGATGTTCGCGGGCAGTGTGCAGATCGCCGAGCGCAAGGCCGCGCAGGGCAGGGGCAAGGCCTACTTCTACCTGCTGGAATGGGGGACGCCTGTGGGGCCGTTCCGCAGCGCCCATACCCTGGAAATCCCGCTGGTGTTCGACAATGTCGAGACCAGCCGGCCCTTCCTCGGCCCCGGGCCGGAGCCGCAGGTGATGGCCAGGCAGATGAGCGCCGCCTGGCTGGCTTTCGCCCGGACCGGCGATCCGAACACAGCCGTCCTGCCCAAATGGCCGGCCTATGAGCCGGGCAAGCGCGCGACCATGATGTTCAACCAGACAAGCCGGGTGGTCGAGGATCCCTTCTCGGCGACGCGCCGGGCTGTGACCTGACGCCGGACGGCCTTGAAGCAACGGGCATAGGGGCTTAACCGGGCCCTATGCCGACCCAGAGCCTGTTCGCCACCCGCCTGTACCGCGCCGAACTGTCCGACGAGCGGGGCTTCGAGCTCCTGCTGGAGGATCTCGCCGACGCCTGCGCCATGATGGCCGAAGAGGACGAGGCGGGCCGGGCCTGGTCGAAGGCCAACCGCTATCCGGGCTATACCTCCTATTCCTCGCCGGGGCCGCTGTGGACGCGGGCCAGCGCCTTTGCCGACCTTAAGGCGAAGCTGGATCGTCACGCCCGCGCCTTTGCCGTCGAGCTGGGCCTCGATCTCGATGGCGGCAAGCTGCGCCTCGACAGCCTGTGGGTGAACGTTCTCAAGCCCGGCGGTGGGCACAGCGGCCACATCCATCCGCACAGCGTGATCAGCGGCACCACCTAGGTGGTGGGGCCGCCCGGCGCCTCCGGCCTGAAGCTGGAGGATCCGCGGCTGGCGATGATGATGGCCGCGCCGATGCGGCTGGCCGACGCCCCCGCCGACCAGCAGCCCTTCGTCTATGTGACGCCGCAGCCGGGCACAGTGCTGATGTGGGAGAGCTGGTTGCGCCACGAGGTGCCCGTGAACCTCGGCAAGACCGAGCGGGTGTCGATCAGCTTCAACTACGGCTGGCGCTGAAGCCCGTCAGGCGAAGTGGAAGCCGGTTCGCCGCCCGGACGGGCTTCCAACAAGAAATTCTGAACGCCGGATAACACCGTCGTCCGAGATCGCGTTCAGCTTGGCTGATTCATGGTGGGCCCATGGAGCAACACCGCTCCGTTTGGGAGGCTACCATGACCAAGACGAAGACCATCACCTACCTCGCCGGGTCCGCCATCGCGGCCCTCGTCTGCGCCGCCGCCGGCAGCGCCTCGGCCGCAGACATCGACTGCCCGCTCAGTCAGGCCAGGCGCACCATCGTCGACCCGCTGCCGGGCGGCTGGTGGACCACGCCGCAGGTCAACACCCTGTCGGAAACCAGGATCGTCACCATCGGCGGCCAGAAGGCGCTGATGTGCGTCTACGGCGGCAGCGGCTCGATCCAGCGCAACGCGCCGGTCGGCCAGCTGTGCTCGACACGTCCCTCCGGCTTCCGCTGCACGCCGCCGATCGTCGTGCTGCCCCCGGTCGTCCTGCCACCGCTGGTCCTGCCCCCGCCGGTCACCTTCTCGACCGATATCGTGGTCGTGCCGCAGACCTACGAGGTGAACTTCGACAACGGCAACGTCGGTAGCGGCCCGGGTGCTGATCTGTGGTTCCAGGCGGTGACGTCGACGGAGCGCTATCTGACCCCTGTCAACGGCGCCAGGATCGCGGTCGGTGACCGCTCCAATCGCGGGCGTAACGGCTGCGCTGCGGCCAGCTTCTCAACCGCCCGCGTCCCGCTCGCCGCCGTGCCGGTCGGCAGCTACATCTGCATGAAGACCAACCAGGGCCGCACCAGCCAGTTCCGTATGAACGCCGTCACCGGCCTGGCCGTGAAGAACCTGGAGATGGGCTACACCACCTGGGCCAACTAGCGGCGATGGCCGCGCGTCAGACGGTCCCGCAGCCTAGCCGTTGCGGGGCCGCACGCACATCTGGCGGCCCTCGTAGCGGTCGCCGACCAGGCTGCCGTCGCGGGCGGCGTCCTTGCGGGCCAGCTCGTAGCTGCGGTTTTCAGTGATCGGCCGCTCGCCCTTGCCGCAGACCGGAACCTCGACCCGCTGGGCGGTTTCGCACTGGCAGATGTCGTAGCCCTGGTCGATCCGGCTGGAGGACCCGCGGCAGACCGGCGGGCGAGATTCGCCACCGACGTCGAGGCACATGATGCCCATCTTCGGATGGGTCGCTGAATCGGGTGAGGCATTGACGGTCGAGCTGGCGCCGAAGGCCAGCAGGGCGGCGGCGGCGATAAACAGGGTGCGCATGGGGCGGTCCTCCACTTCTTCGCAGTGTAACACGGCCAGGCGGCAATTCGCTCCGCGCTAGAATTTCCGCTTGCCGCTGACGGTCTCGAAGAACAGCCGGAAATCGCCCATCAGGCTGAACAGCGGGTACTTGAACGTCGCCGGCTGGTTCTTCTCGAACACATAGTGGCCGACCCAGGCAAGGCCGTAGCCGACGATGGGCGCGGCGGCGAAGAACCAGGGATTGACCAGCGCTCCGGCGACCAGGGCGGCGATCACCAGCCCCGTGCCGATGACATGAAGCCGCCGGCTGACCGGGTTGGCGTGCTCGGTCATGTAGAAGGGGTAGAAGTCGTGGAAGGTGCGATAGCGCTCGCCGGCGGGAAGTCTGGCCATGGCTAAAATCATCGGCCGGGCGAGGGCGCTGGTCAAGAAATGGCCGCAACCTCTATGCCGAACCTGCACCGAACGCTCAGCCTACGTTCAGATTTGATGGGTATGAATGGGCGGGCAACAGAAACAACAAGAAGTGTCTGTCCGATGACCGCGTCCGCCACCGAGCTGCACATGATGGATACCTGGGTGTTCCGGCTGGCCGAAGCCGCCGACGCCAAGGCGCTGTTCGAGGAACTCCCCGAGACCCTGAAAGCCGGCGCCGAGCTGCGCTGCGCGCTGACCGGCGCCGAGATCCGCACGCCCTCGGACGAGGCGGCGGACTGGGTGCGGGGGCATGTGAAGGCGGCCTAGAGGCGGCGGTCTTCGTTGCTGTGCCAGATCTGAGCGACAGCGACTTCGGCGCCCCGGATTCGATACTGGACGATATAGGCGCCACGGCCGAACCAGATGACAAGCTCCCTGATTGCGGGATTTGCGGTAGGGCGGCCGCGTCCGGGGGACTCGTCCAGAGTGGCGATCGCTTCCCGAATGAGAGCGCTGGCCCGGTAGGCGGCGTTGACGTCACGCTCCAGCAAGAAGTCGACGAGC
>JANPKF010000362.1:0-3943 GCA_031425895.1 Caulobacteraceae bacterium
CTCATCCCGACGCTCATCCCGACGCTCATCCCGACGGTCGTAGCGGTCGTCGCGGCGCTCATAGCCACCGGCCCCGCCGTAGGGCTGGGCCGCGGCGGCGCCGGCGGAACCCAGAACCGACAGCGCGACAGCGGCGATCAGGAACTTTTTCATGGTCTCAAATCTCCCCGGCGGGCGGTTCGGACCATCCGTGGCCCCCGTCGTTGGAGGCGTTATGACAGGGCCGACTTGAGCCCAACCTGAACGACGCTGGTCATCTCCCGTTCATGTTCGCGGAACGCCGGAAGACGAGGCTGAGGTTGTTCGCCGGCATGGCGATGCGGGCGTCGAGCGCCAGGCCGTGGCGCGCCGCCAACGCCTCGACATCCTCTCGCCGCCGGATGCCCCAGGCCGGGTTGCGGCTCTTCAGGCTGTCATCGAAGGCCAGGTTCGAGGGCGCGGTCTCCACCGCATCCTCCAGATAGGGCCCGTAGGAGACCAGCACCCCCTCGGCCGGGAGCAGGCGGCCGGCCCCGGCGAACAGGCCCTCCGTCGCCGCCCAGGGCGAGATGTGGATCATGTTGATGCAGACGATGGCGTCCGCGCCTTGCACCGGCCAGAGATCCGACCGGGCCGCGTCCAGCTCGACCGGCGCCAGCAGATTCGCCGTTCCCGCCTGCCCCCGCCAGGCGGCGATGCTGGCCAGCGCCTGCGGATCGGGATCGCTAGGCTGCCAGGTCAGCCCGGGCAGATTCGCGGCCACGTGCACCGCATGCTCACCGGCGCCCGACGCGATCTCGAGGACCAGGCCGGTGGCCGGCAGATGCTCCCGCAACACCTCCAGAATGAGATCCTTGTTGCGGGCGGTGGCCGGAGAGGAGAGGGCGGTCATGATCCCACTCTAACCCAACATCGCTCTGGCCCCAGCGGCGGAAAGTTTGCAAACCGCGCTGCCTGCTTCGTTACGGCAAACCAGGCGCCGACCCATGAAACCGCTGGCGGACAGCCCCCAACCCGCTAGGTTTCCTCCAATGTCAGCCCCGCTCATCCAGTTCGCCTCCGTCAGCAAGCTCTACGCGGGTCAGACCGCCGTCGACGCCGTCACGCTTGCCATCCCGGCCGGCCAGTTTGTCGCCGTCGTCGGCGCCTCGGGCTCCGGCAAGACCACCCTGACCAAGATGATCAACCGGCTGGTTGATCCCTCCTCCGGCCAGGTCCTCGTCGACGGCGCCGACGTCGCCGCCCAGAACCCGGTCCAGCTTCGCCGCCGCATCGGCTACGTCTTCCAGGGTGTCGGCCTCTTCCCGCACCTGAGCGTGGCCGAGAACATCGCCATCACCCCGCGCCTGCTCAAGTGGCCGGTCGGCGACATAACCGCCCGCGTCACCGAACTCCTCGGTCTCGTCGATCTGCCGCAAGCCTACGCCGCCCGCCGCCCGGACCAGCTGTCCGGCGGCGAGCGCCAGCGGGTCGGCGTCGCCCGGGCCCTGGCTGCGAAGCCCGCCATCCTCCTGATGGACGAGCCCTTCGGCGCCCTCGACCCCATCACTCGAGAGGCCCTCGGCCGCGCCACCCGCGACCTGCACGACAAGCTCGGCCTGACCACCGTCATGGTCACCCACGATGTCCAGGAGGCCCTGCTTCTGGCCGACCGCATCCTGGTCATGGCTGGCGGCAGGCTGCTGGCCGACGCCAGCCCCCGCGAGCTTCTCAAGGGCCATGACGACCCGGCCGTCGCCGCCCTCATCGACACCCCCGCCCGCCAGGCCCGCGCCCTGTCTGCGCTCATGGGAGCGGACCAATGAGCGAGCAGACGGACGCCGCCTGGGCCCTGCTGCCCGACTACCTCTCCCAGCATGTGCTGCTCAGCGCCGCCGCGCTGGGTCTTGGCCTGCTGATCAGCCTGCCCCTGGCCGTGCTGGCCGCCCGCAGCCCGCTCGTCCGCTGGCCGGCCGTAACCTTCGCCGGTCTCATCCAGACCATCCCGGGGCTGGCCCTGCTGGCCCTGTTCTACCCGCTGCTGCTGGCCCTGTCCGGCTTCACGGAAAGCGCCTTCGGCTTCCGCCTGCAGGCGCTCGGCTTCCTGCCGGCCCTGCTGGCCCTGACCCTCTATTCGATGCTGCCGATCCTGCGGAACGCCGTCGCCGGCCTGACCGGGGTCGATCCGGCCGTGCGCGAGGCCGCCGATGGGGTCGGCATGACACCCGCGCAAAAGCTGCTGCGCGTCGAGGCGCCCCTGGCCGCCCCGGTCATCATGGCCGGGGTGCGCACCGCCGCCGTCTGGACCATCGGGGCCGCCACCCTGTCGACGCCGGTCGGCCAGACCAGCCTCGGCAACTACATCTTCTCCGGCCTGCAGACCGAGAACTGGGTCTTCGTCCTGTTCGGCTGCGCCGCCAGCGCCGTCCTGGCCTTGAGCGTCGATGGCCTGCTGGGCCTGGTCGAGCGCGGCGTGGCCAGGCGCCAGACCCTGCCGGTCCTGGCCGGCGCCGTCCTGCTGCTGGCCGGTGTCGCCGCCGCCGCCGTCCCCGGCCTGCTGAACGCCAGCAAGCCGACCTACGTCGTCGGGGCCAAGAACTTCTCCGAACAGTACATCCTCGCCGACCTGATCGGCGCCCGCCTGACCGCCGGCGGATCGGAGGTCGCCCGCCGCGACGGCCTCGGCTCCGCCGTCGCCTTCCGGGCCCTCGAGGCCGGCGAGATCGACGTCTATGTCGACTACAGCGGCACCCTGTGGACCAACGTCATGGGCCGCAAGGACACCCCGCCCCGCGCCGAGCTGATGGCGCAGCTCACCGCCTGGATGGCGAAAGAGAAGAAGGTCACCGTCCTCGGCTCCCTCGGCTTCGAGAACGCCTACGCCCTGGCCATGGACCGCAAGCTGGCGGCCTCTCTGGGCATCGAGACCATCGCCGACCTCACCACACAGGCCCCGGCCCTGACCCTTGGCGCCGACCTGGAGTTCCTGTCGCGGCCTGAATGGGCTTCGATCGAGGCCGCCTACGGGCTGAACTTCGGCAAGGAGAAGTCCTTCAACCCGACCTTCATGTACCGGGCGCTGGCGAGCGGCGACGCCGACGTCATCTCGGCCTTTTCCAGCGACGGCCGCATCGCCGCCCAGGACCTGGTGGTGCTGTCCGACCCCAAGGGCGCGGTGCCGAGCTATGACGCTGTGGTGTTGATCTCGCCCAAGCGGGCCAAGGACAAACGCCTGATCGAGACCCTGAAGCCCATGATTGGAGCCATCCCCGTCGAGGCGATGCGCAAGGCCAACTACGCCGTCGACCGCGACAAGGCCAAGCAATCCCCGGCCCAGGCGGCGGCCGAACTGGCGGGGGCGACGAAGCTGAAGTGAGTCCTTCTCCGGCTTGTCGGTAGAAGTTGGCCCCCGAAGGGGGTCGGATGAGGGCAGCGCCGTCCTGCAAAGGTGATCCCAACAACAGAAAGGGCAGCCCGGCCGAAGCCGGTGCTGCCCTCATCCGACCGCTTCGCGGGAAGGTCTTCTCCCGACAAGCGGGAGAAGGGATTTTTCGTGGACTACTCGTCCCGGACGCGACGCTTGCGGAAGCTGGGGTTCAGCACCTTCTTGCGCAGGCGGATGTTCTTCGGGGTCACCTCGACCAGCTCGTCTTCCTCGATGTAGGCGATGGCCTGTTCGAGGGTCATGCGGCGCGGCGGGGTCAGGCGGATCGACTCGTCCTTGCCGCTGGCCCGGACGTTGGTCAGCTGCTTGGCCTTCATCGGGTTGACGTCCAGGTCGTCCATCCGCGCGTTTTCGCCGATGATCATGCCCTGGTTGGTCTTCTCGTTGCCGCCGACAAACATGAAGCCCCGGTCTTCCAGGTTCCACAGGGCGTAGGCCTGCGTCTCGCCGTCGCCGTTCGAGACCAGCACGCCCTTCAGGCGGCCCTCGATGGCGCCCTTGTGCGGCTCATAGTGGCTGAACACGCGGTTCAGCACGCCC
>JANPKF010000363.1:0-2817 GCA_031425895.1 Caulobacteraceae bacterium
CAGCACATGCTGCGTCGAGGCCTCGTAGTCGATGACGCCGTTGCTGGTGATCGCGCCGGTGTTGCTGATCTGGAACAGGTTGCCCGGATCGCCGCCGACAATGCTGTAGGTCAGGTCGAGCCCGACACCGCCGGTGACCCCGACCGCGCCGACCGCCGAGCCGTTGGCGACATTCTCGTAGATGCTGAGGGTCCCGTCCGACAGCACCGGATTGTCCTCGACAGGCTCCAGATAGACCGTCTGGCTGGCGGAGATGGCGCCGCCATTCCCGTCACTGACGGTGTAGGAGAGGGTGACGACGCCGTTGTAGTCGGTGTCCGGGGTCAGGGTGAAGGAACCGCCACTCACGCTGATCGACCCGTGGTCGGCCGTCAGGTTCGTCACCGTCAGGGTGTCGCCTTCCAGGTCGCTGAACCCGGTCAGCAGGCTGGACAGCGAGGCGACATAGGCGATGTCTTCCACGCCATCGGTCAGGTCCGCCGTGGCCGAGCCGGTCGGGGCGTCGTTGACCGCCTGAATATTGACCTGAAAGATCGAGGTGGTGTTGCTGCCGTCCCCCTCGCTGGACTGGACGGTGATGTTGCGCGATGCGGGCGGCGTGTCGGACGTGTTGCGATAGACGACAGCCGAGGCTACCTGAGCCAACTGGCTGTGGGCGTACACCGTATCGAACGTACGCACCCTAAGGTATCCGTCGCCGTTCCCGAGCGTTCCAGTCGTAACGTCCCCGATATGACTACTGTAGTAATAGAGTTCGGTACCGCCAATAATGGTAAATCCGCCAGAGGCTAGTGCTTCTAGATCCAGCTCAAGTATGTCATTGGCGCCACCGCCATTAACAGAAAACTGAATGCTGTAGATGGATGACGGAGCGAGCGGATTGTAGTTTTCACGGTATCCAGAATAATAATCGTAGTAACCCAAACGATTATAACCATTTGAGTCATTGATAAATACGCTACCAAGATCAATTTTCTGCTGCTCAAGTCCTGAGCGAGTGCCGGCCATAACATCGACATTGGTCGAACTGGGAACGTTGTCGAAATTCTGCCAGTTGTTCCAGTTGTTCCAGTTGTACCAGTTGTCCCAGTTGCTCCACCCCCAGCTCATGCCATTCCCCCAGCTTTATGCAGTACGAGTGCGGTCGATCTAGTGCAAATGCACTAGAGGCTAACCCGCATTCCCCCTCGGTTATCAAATCAATAAAATCATGTACGCTATGGATTAGCCAGCAATAAAGTTTTTCCCCAAATAGACGTATGAAGTCGCCACGCCGCAACCCTTACACGATTAGTCCGAATGCATGAGAACTCGCCCGTGAATTCCCCTCCGTCGATCAATGCAAAGTTGAAATCCTGGTACACCGGCCAGATTCAACCGGGCCGGTCCAGTCCGCTCGAGCTGCTGATGATTCAGTCGACCTCGTTCTGCAACATCGACTGCCAGTACTGTTATCTGCCGCTGCGAAGCGACAAATCACGCTTTGACCTGAGCCGCCTGCCGCTTCTGATCGACAAGCTCAACGCCGCCGGCCTGCTTGACCGGGAGCTGTCAATCGCCTGGCACGCCGGCGAACCGCTGGTGCTGCCCTGGACCTACTATGACGAGGCCGCCACCATCCTCGCCGCCGCAGCCCCCACAGGCGTCAGGGTGCGCCACACCTTCCAGACCAACGCCATGCTGGTGACGAAAGCCTGGTGCGATTTCCTGGTGCGGATCGGCGCCAATGTCGGCGTCAGCATCGACGGCCCGCAGGATATCCACGACGCCCGCCGCATGACCCGGGACGGCCAGGGAACGTTCGAGCGGGGCCTGGCCGGCTACTGGCGTCTGCATGAGGCCGGGCTGCAGCCATCTGTGATCGCCGTGCTGACCGCTGAATCCCTCAAGGAACCGGACCGCATGTACCAGTTCTTCAAGTCCCTCAAGACCCGCGAGGTCGGCTTCAACATCGAGGAGATCGAGGGCTTCAACACCACCAGCAGCCTGGCGGCCGGCGACGCCGTCAATGCGGTGCGCCGCTTCTTCACCCGCATGCTGCAGTTGACCGAACAGGACCCCGAGCCGCTGCGGATCCGCGAACTGGAGCGGGCCCGGCGGATGATCGGCGGCTCGCTGTTTTCGGATGAGTGCCATTCGACCGAGAGCAATCCGTTGTCTATCATTTCGGTCGATACCGCCGGCAACATCTCGACCTTCTCGCCGGAGCTTCTGCAGGTTCCCGGGGAGACCAGCCGCTACACCTTCGGCAATCTCGACGACATCGACTTCACCACCGTATTGCAGTCCTCCAGGCTGGCCACGGTTCATGACGCCATCCGGGCCGGCATCGCGCAATGCCGCGGCTCCTGCCCCTATTTCTCGATGTGCGGCGGCGGGGCCCCGGCCAACAAGCTGGCCGAACATGGCCGGTTCGACGTCACCGAAACCATGTACTGCCGGCTCTCGGTGCAGGCGACGATCGGAGCGGTGGAGACCAGGCATGAGCGCCGTATCCAGGCGCGCCGCACCCATACCAACCTTGCGTCCAACGCCCGGCTGGAAGCCTCCGCCGGGCGGCCGGTCGCCACGGCTGTCACCATGGCGCCGCAGCTGCTTCCGGTACGCCCCGAAGCGCCGCCGCTGCGCCTGACCCCCGCCCGCCCCCCGGCCAGCAGCCCGATGCTGCGGCTGACGCCGACCCCGCCCGGGGCTGGCGGCCCGCGACTGCGGGCCGAGCCCGCGGCGCGCGGGGCGGCCATTGCGCTGTTTCCCAACGGGGCCCCGCCGCTGTTCAGCCGCACCCCCGCCGCCGCTGTCCCTTATGCCGCCAACGGC
>JANPKF010000364.1:0-15365 GCA_031425895.1 Caulobacteraceae bacterium
CAGGGCGACAACGGCGGCCATGTAGCGCCGCCATTCGTAGATCAATGTAGCCAAAGCGAGCGACATAGGCGCCTGCAACCCTCCGAAACTGAACGCGGGTATGGACGACAGCAACGCTCCCTTCCAAGTTAAATCGGGGTAAGGCCATCGCGAAAACCTAGCCATGGGGCACGGCAGCGCGCTATTGCCGCAGAAGGACGCAGGAAGCTGCCGTCATTCCTCAGAGAAAAGAGCGTTTATGACCCGTATTGCGTTGATGGCCGGCATCGCCGTCGCCACCGTTTGCGCCGCCGGCGCCGCCACCCCGGCCATGGCCGACGAAGGCATGTGGACCTTCGACAACCTGCCCACCGCCCGGATCGAAACCGACTATGGCGTCAAGCTGGACGCCAAGTGGCTCGACCACGTCCGGCTGTCGTCGGTGCGAATCGCCGGCTGCTCGGCCAGCTACGTCTCCAAGGACGGCCTGATCCTGACCAACAACCACTGCGTTCTCGGCTGCACCAGCGCCCTGAGCTCGGCGACCACCGACTATGTGAAGAACGGCTTCCGCGCCAACCTGCGCGAGGATGAGCTGAAGTGCCCGGGCCAGACGGCCGAGGTGCTGCTGTCCATCACCGACGCCACCGCCGAGGTGCGCGCCGCCGCGGCCGGCAAGACCGGCGAGGCCTTCGTCAAGGCCCGCGACGCCGCCGCCAGCGCGGCCGAAAAGAACGTCTGCGGCGCCGAGGCCGGCGTCCGCTGCCAGACCATCAGCCTGTATCGGGGCGGCCAGTACAAGGTCTACAAGTTCCAGCGTTACACCGACGTGCGCCTGGTCTTCGCGCCGGAGCAATCGATCGCCTTCTTCGGCGGCGATCCGGACAACTTCAACTTCCCCCGCTACGCCCTCGACGCGGCCTTCCTGCGCGCCTACGGGTCCGACGGCAAACCGGTCCAGAGCAAGAGCTTCCTGAAGTGGAACGCCAGCGCGCCGAAGGAAGGCGACCTGACCTTCGTGGTCGGCAACCCCGGCTCGACCGAGCGGCTGCTGACCGTCGCCCAGCTGGAAACCCAGCGCGACCTGACCCAGCCGATCGGCCAGTTGCAGCGCTCCGAACTGCGCGGCCGCTACCTCGAATACGCCAAGGGCGGCGAAGAGCAGCGCCGGGTGGCCGATGACGCCCTGTTCGGGCTGGAGAACAGCTACAAGGTCTTCTACGGCCGCCAGCTGACCCTCAACGACAAGGCCTTCATGGACGCCAAGCGCGCCGCCGAAGCCGAGCTGCGCGCCAAGGTGAAGGCCGACCCGGCTCTCTCGGCCAGGCTTGGTGATCCCTGGGCGGACGTCGAGAAGGCCCAGGCCGCGGTTCGTGACAACTGGCTGGAATACCGCCAGCTGGAAACCGAGGCCGGCGGCGGCGCCCGCCTCTACAACTGGGCCCAGACCCTGGTCCGGGCCAGCCGCGAAAAGGCAAAGCCGGCCGCCGAGCGTTCGCCCGAGTACAGCGACACCGCCATGTCCCGCATGGAACGCGGCCTGATGGCGAACAACCCGGTCATCGCCGACATCGACCAGCTCCGGCTGGAACACTGGCTGCTGAAGACCCGGGAATACCTGACCGTCGACCACCCCGGCGTGAAGGCCATCCTCGGCAAGGAAAGCCCGCAGGGCCTGGCCAGGCGCCTGGTGGCGGGCAGCAAGCTGGGCGATCCGGCGGTGCGCAAGTCGCTCTGGGACGGCGGTCTCGCCGCCCTGGAAGCCAGCGACGATCCGATGATCAAGTTCGTGCTGGCCACCGAGGGCCAGGGCCGCGCCCTGCGTCAGGCCTGGAACGCCCAGGTCACCGCGCCGGTCGATTCGGCCGCCGAGCGCATCGCCCAGGCCCGCTTCGCGGTCTATGGCGAAAGCGTCTATCCGGACGCGACCTTCAGCCTGCGCCTGTCCTACGGCAAGGTTCAGGGCTGGAGCTACCGTGGGACCACCGTGCCGGCCTTCACGAAGATCGGCGGGACCTACGACCGCGCCACCGGCGAGGCGCCCTTCGACCTGCCCAGGACCTGGACCGACGCCAGGGCGAAGCTGAACCCGGAGACGGTGTTCGACTACACGACCACCAATGACATCATCGGCGGCAACTCCGGCTCGCCCGTGATCGACGCCAGGGGCCAGGTGATCGGGGCCGCCTTCGACAGCAACATCCATAGCCTGGGCGGCGCCTATGGCTACGACGGTACGCTGAACCGCACCGTCGTGGTCTCGACGGCCGCGATCACCGAGGCGCTGGTCAAGGTCTATGGCCAGACGGGCCTCGTGAAAGAACTGACCGGGAAGTAGTCCCCGAACCCAACCAGCCCCTCCCCGCGAGACGGAGGGGCTGGTACAGGGTCGCTCATGGCCCTCTCCCCTGCCCTGATCGCCGAACTTGACGCCTTCCTCGTCGAGCTCAACGGCGCCTCCGCCGCCGCCATCCTGCCGCTGTTCCGCGCCGACCACGGCCTGGAGGACAAGGGTCTGGCCGGGCCGCCCGGCACGGTGTTCGATCCCGTGACCGAGGCCGACAAGGCCGCGGAGCGCGCCATCCGCGCCCTGATCAACCAGCGCTACCCTGAGCACGGTATCATCGGAGAGGAGTACGGCGAGGAGAACGCCGACGCCGACTTCGTCTGGGTGCTGGATCCCGTCGACGGCACCCGCGCCTTCATCGCCGGCCTGCCGCTGTGGACCACCCTGATCGGCCTGCGCCATGAGGGCCGTCCGGTGCTCGGCTCCATCGGCCAGCCCTACATCGGCGAGCTTTACATCGGCGGCGCGGCCGTCGGCTCGCGGCTGATGGCCCGGGGCCAGTCGACGCCGCTCCGGGTGCGGCCCTGCCCCAGGCTGACCGACGCCATCATCTGCACCACCGACCCGGACATTCTGACCGGCCCTGAGCTGGGGTCCTGGACCCAGGTTCGCGCCGCCGCCCGTCTGGCCCGGCTGGGTCTCGACGCCTACGGCTACGCCATGGTCGCCATGGGCAAGATCGATCTGGCGCTCGATACCGGCCTTAAGGTCTGGGATGTCGAGGCGGTGATCCCGGTCATCGAAGGGGCCGGCGGAATCGTCACCCAGTGGGACGGCACGCCGGCGCGCACCGACGGCGGCCAGTTCGCCTTCGCCGGGGACCGGGCCTGCCTGGAGGCGGCGCTGGTCACCCTCAAACGGTCAGCCCACTAGACCTTGGGAACCAGCGGATCGACGAACCCGTCGAACGCCGCCCATACCTGGGCGCGGATATCGTCCGTTTCCTGGAACAGCTCGTGATAGGCGCCGGAAATCTTGCGCCATTCGCCCTTCGGCATTCGGGCCACGATGGCCTGTTGATCCTCATTGTCGACCAGCGCCTCGAGCCCGGCCCCCAGCACCAGCACCGGCAGGTCCAGCGACGCGACCCGCGGGTCGCGCTTGAGCCAGGCCGAGGCGGTAAAGGCGAAGTCCAGCCAGCTCCACGTCCCGGAGCCCAGCCTCATATCCGGACAGGCCGTCAGTTGCGCCAGGGTGCGGGCATAGCGGCCGGCGTCATGGGTCAGGATGTTGCCGTCGAACGGACTGCCGTGGGGATCGCCAGGCTGGTTCAGGATATAGTTGGCGCCCTGCAGGCGGGCCATCAGCCAGGCCAGGGCCCGCGTCGGCGCCTTCGGCCGGCCGGGCGTCAGCAGGCCCATCATCGGAGCCGACAGGAAGGCGCCGACAAAACGCTCCGCCTGGCCCTGCGCCAGAGCCAGGGTGGTCAGGCAGCCCCCCATCGAATGACCGACCGCCAGCCAGGGCCTGGGCATGCGATCGGCGAAATGGTCGACCAGCGCGCCATAGTCGGCCACGAAGTCGCCGAATCCTATCGCATGGCCCTTCAGCCGGTCCGGCAACAGCCGGTGGGAAAGACCCTGCCCGCGCCAGTCATGGACCACGACAACGAAGCCGCGCTGCATCAGCTCGGCCACGACCTCGTAGTATTTCTCGATCGCCTCGGTCCGGCCGGGGCTCATCACCACCGAGCCCCGCGCCTTTCCTTCAGGGGTGAATATCGCCGCGCGTAGCCGGGCCCCGCCCACCCCCTTGAGCCACTCGGCCTTGCCGCCGGCCGGGACCGGGGCTTCGGGAATGTCGAGCAGGGGGGCGTCGATGTTCATTTCTTGGGGCGCTCGTCGAGTTCGATGCGGCTGGGCGCACGCGCCAGCTTGAGGGTGACAATGCCCGGCATCAGCTCGGGATCATAGCTCGGCGCGCCGGCCGTGACCGGCAGCGGCCTTGCCGCGCCCTTGGCGTCGATGGCCGTCCCCGAGCCGGCGCCATGCAGCACCACCCGCTTGATCTTCGGCGCCGCGAAGCCGATCAGCCCGGCCTTGGCCTTGATCGCCCGCTGGCACTGGGCGAGCGTCGCGGTCAGTTCCACGGCGTCCAGGGTCGCGGCCGGCGCCATCCTGGCCAGCATCATCATCCCGCCCTTGAATTTGGACCCCTCCGGCGCATTCATCTCGACCGTCGGCTTGGCCTTGAGTTCGGCCAGGGTCGGCAGCCGGTTCACCCGCCCGTCGGGCCCGATGGGCAGCGGCGTGCGCGCTCCGCCAGAGCTGATCAGGGTGAAGGTCAGCGGGCCGCCGGACTCGACCTTATAGAAGTAGGCGAGGGTGAACTTCGTCCGGTCGGCGGCCGGGATGGTCAGGAAGAGATCGAGATACGGAAACAGTTTGCCGGCTTCGACACCCTTGCTCTTGGCAAGGGCTTCGCCGGCAAGGCTCAGCGGCAGCAGGGCGGCCAGGCCCGTCAGGGCGGCGCGGCGGGTGGTGGTCATCGAATGCCTCACTAGGACGCCCCCCGGCCTCCCCTCAGCAGAAAAGCAGCCAAACGCGCAAATGCAAAGCGGCGCGGAAGGGTCACCCCCTCCGCGCCGCCCGCAAAACCGTTCGGTGTGGCGTTTAGGCCATGCGCGCGAACAGGGCGCCCATCTTCGGCTGCAGCGACATGGCGAGACCCATGTCCGACAGCTTCAGGCGGCCGCTCATGAAGGCCATGGTGGCGTCCAGCTTGCCCGCGCCCATTTCCAGCAGGTCGGCAAGCGACATGGTCATGGTCAGGTCGGCCGGCGCGTCCTCGTTGGTGACATTGCCACCGTCGATGTGGATGAAGCCGTCGCCCTTGAGGTCGAACTTCAGGGACTTTCCGAGACCGGAATCGTCGCCCACGGCGGCTTTCACGCGATCGGTAACTTCTTGCAGATTGCTCATGCCGCTCTCCCTAGATGTCAGGCGATCAAGCGATAGCTTTCCCCGGCTCGCCGGGCAAGCGAACAGCGTTTAGATCGTCGAAAAAAGTGACGGGGGCGACACTTTCCTGATGTCAGCCGAACACCACGCCCGAGTGCTTGGGCCCGGCGAACTCCATCCGCCAGGGGGCCTTCGCAAAGCGCAGCTTTGCGGCGGTGGCCTGGGCGGTGGGGTTGAAGGCCGGGGCGCCCTTGAACATCGGCAACGGCGCGGTCTTGCCGTCGGCCATCACCGCGGTGCCCGAACCACCGCCGGGGAAGGCCACCTGGACCATCTTGGGGGCGACCATGCCGAACTTGCCGGCCGCCTTTTTCACAATGGCGTTGGCGTCGCTGAGGTAGTCGGCCACCTTGCGGGCGTCCATCTCGATGGCCGGCTTTGAGCCCCAGACCAGGCCGATGCGCACCGAGAAGCCGCCGGCGTTGGGCCCCTCGAAGACCATCTTCGATTTTTCCACCAGTTGCTTGAGGCTGGGCTCCTTTTCGAAGCGGCCATCGGCGGCGATCGGCACGTCGGTGCGGGCGCCGTCCTTGTCGATCCACCAGGCCTTCACGCCCTTGGGCGGATTGCCGTTCTGGGTCAGATAGAAGTCGACCTTCAGCCGGGCCCGTTCCGACGGGCTCATGCGCAGGAAGTTGTCGAGGAAGACATAGACCTTGGAGACGTCGGTCTCACGCGTGGCCGCCGCCGCCGGCGCGGCGAACAGCGGCACGGTCAGGAGCGGCGCAAAGAACAGAAGACGGCGGCTGACGGTCATTTCGGCTTCACAAGCTTGAGGGTCATGCGATCGCTCTCGCCGATCGCGTCATACTTGGCGTGGTCGAACCCGGCCTTCGGCGGTTGCCCCCGCGGCGCCGATAGGCGCGTCGGCGGCAGAGTCCATACGCCGAAGGGGTGCTTCCTGTCGTCTTTTGGGTTGGCGTTGATCTCACTGTCGGCGCTCAGCAAGAATCCTGCCTCCTTGGCCAGCTGGATCGCATAGTCCTGCTGCACATAGCCGTCAGCGGCCAGCGGATCCTGTACAGCGCCCGGCACGCCGCGATGTTCCTCGATGCCCAGCACGCCGCCTGGCTTGAGCGCCGCGAAGGCGTCGCGGAAGGCCTTGTCGGCGATGCCGGCGGCCATCCAGTTGTGCAGATTGCGCAGGAACAGCACCAGATCGGCGCTGCCGGCTGGGGCCACCGGGCCGCTGGTCGGGCCGAAGGCGGTGACCTCCACGGGCCCATAGACCTTCTTGTTGTCGGTCAGCTTGCGCTTGTAGGCCTCGACCAGTTCGGTCGCCCGGGGGTCGGTCGCCTCGAGGTTGGCGACGTAGAGTTTGCCGCCGGTCGCATCCAGGAACGGGGCCAGGATATCGGTGTACCAGCCGGCGCCAGGCCAGAACTCGACCACCGTCTGTCCCGGTTTGAGACCCCAGAAGGTCAGGCTCTCCACCGGATGGCGCCAGGCGTCCCGCGCCTTGTCGGCGGCCGGTCGCCAGGGGCCGGCGACGGCCTCAGCGATGGTGGCGATCTTGCCGATCTCCGCGACCTTGCCGCCCTTGGGGCCCTGAGCGTCCGCGTCCGACGGCTGCTTCTTGCCGCAACCCGCCAGCGCCAGGCCGGCCGCGCCGGTCAGGAGGGCCCGGCGCGACGGAAGAAACAGGTCTGAACGCATGCGTACCGTCACTTTCAGGATCGCCCCCGCGCTCGCGACCGTGCCCATAGCGGCTATAGGCGGCCGCGTCAAAATCCCGATGGCTACTTCGGCTTGATGAACCGAAGGGTCATGCGGTCGCTTTCGCCAACAGA
Source organism: Caulobacteraceae bacterium (assembly GCA_031425895.1). Classification (GTDB taxonomy): domain Bacteria; phylum Pseudomonadota; class Alphaproteobacteria; order Caulobacterales; family Caulobacteraceae; genus Caulobacter. Next base: position 7,077 of record JANPKF010000364.1, read on the forward strand.
ATCAAAGGGGGCGTGGTCGAAGTTCGGGTCAGCCGGCTGGCCGCGAGGGGCCGATTGCCGCACCGGCGGCAGCGTCCAGACGCCGAAGGGATGGTCCTTGTCGTCCTTGGGATTGGCGTTGATCTCGGACTTGGCCGCCAGCTTGAAGCCGGCCTTCTCGGCCGCCGCGACGACAAAGGCCGTCGACATATAGCCCGTCGGCGCGCCCTCGGCCTGCGGCAGCGGGTCGGCCCGATGGTCCTCGACCCCCAGCATGCCGCCCGGCTTCAGCACCGCGAAGAAGTCGGCCAGCACCTTGTCCAGCATGCCGCCGCCCAGCCAGTTGTGGACATTGCGGGCGGTGATGACGAGATCGGCCGAGCCGGCCGGACCGAGCGGAGCCGACTTTGGTCCAAAGCCCACATAGGCGATGTCGCCGAAGACGGCCTTGTCGGCGTACTTGGCTTCGAAATTGGCGCGGCCCTTCCGGGCGCCCTCGGACAGGGCCGGATTGGCCAGGTCGGCGACGCCGGCGATGTAGGTCCCGCCGGTGGCCTTGGCATAGGGGGCAAGGATCTCGGTCCAGTAGCCGCTGCCCGGGCTGACCTCGATCACCGTCTGCTTGGACTTGAGGCCCCAGAAGGCCAGGCTTTCGTAAGGATGCCGATGAGGATCGCGGGCGACATGAGCGGTTCCCCGCTGCGGCCCGGCGATGGCGGCCTTGAGGGCCGCGTCGACCTTGCCCTTCGCGAACGCCACGGGGGCGAAGGCCATCCCGCCGCTCAGGGCCGTGGCCCCCATCAGACCCAGTGTCGCCCGCCGATCCAGCATGCCGTTCCTCCAGAAAACCTGGGCGGCACCCTAGCGGCGGAGCCGGGTCAAAGAAACCCTGTTCGCCAACCCCTTGAAACCAAAAATCCGCTCACCAACTTGAGTCTCGAAGACGCCGCTAACGGGTCTTCTCGGGTTCGTAGACGAGGCCAATCGGGTCGTCGAAGAGCCCGGCAAACCGCAACCTTGCTTATGCAAAGAAGGATGTGCCTACCCATGCGTACGATCGATTTTTCGCCCCTGTACCGTTCCGTCGTCGGCTTCGACCGCCTCGCCACCCTGCTGGACTCGGCGGCCGCCCAGGAAAGCCAGGCGGGCTATCCCCCCTACAACATCGAGCGCACCGGTGAAGACGCCTACCGCGTCGAGATCGCCGTCGCCGGCTTCCGCACCGAAGAGCTGGCTATCGAGGTGAAGGAAAACCTGCTCACCGTCACCGGCCGCAAGGCCGCCAATGATGAGGCCCGCAAGTTCCTCCACCGCGGCCTGGCCGAGCGCAACTTCGAGCGCCGCTTCCAGCTGGCCGACTATGTGGTCGTCACCGACGCCAATCTGGCCGACGGCCTGCTGTCGATCAGCCTTGAGCGCCAGCTTCCGGAAGCCCTGAAGCCCCGCACCGTGGCCATCAAGACCACCCCGGTCTCGACCCTGATCGAGAGCGACAAGGCCGCCTGAGCCCCAAGGCAGACCCCAACAAGGAAAGGGCGGCGTCCCCAGCGCCGCCCTTTTTCTTTGCCTGTCAGCCGGGCAGGCCCGGCGCCCGTTCCGTTGGAGGGCCCTTGCGGGCGCCCGCGGACCCGGCGACCGGGGCCTTGCCGGCGCGCCGCAGGCTGCCTCAGGTCGGCATCCCGATCGTCTGTTCCAGGTCGGTGTCACGGAAGCTGGTCGAGAACAGCGTGGCGCCGGTCAGGTTGGCCCCTCGCAGATCGGCCCCGTCGAGAATGGCGCAGGTCAAGTCGGCGGCCTGGGCGTGGGCGTAGCGCAGCCGCGCCAGGTTCAGCGTGGCCGGGTTCTCGCGGCCAGGACCGAGCGGCAGCACCCCGACAGAGGCGCCGCGCAGGTCGGCCTTGGTCATGTTTGCCCCGGCCAGCCTGGCGCCGCGCAGGTCGGCCCTCTGCAGATTGGCGCCGCGCAGGTCGGCGCCCTCCAGATTGGCCCCCTGCAGATGCGCTCCAGCCAGGTTCATGCCGACCAGACAGGCGCCCTTGGCGTGCATGGCGGTCAGTCGCATGCCCTTCATCGCATCGCCCAGCGGGCGCAGATCAACGCCTTCCAGCCGGGCGGGAGTCCCCTCCTTGCCGCCGGTCTCGCACCAGACCTGGTTGGCTTTGAGCTTTTCGAGGGCGGCAACGGCCGCGGTCAGGGCCTCGCGGGTCGGGTTGGTCAGGACGCCGGTCAGCTTGGCGCCGCTCATCTTCGCAGAGGCCGTGTCGACCCCCGACAGCACGGCGCCCGAGAGGTCGGCGCCTTCGAGATTGCAGTTGCCGACGCTCGCCCCGGCCAGGTCGGCGCCGGTCAGGTTGGCGTCCTTGAGATTGGCCCCGGTCAGCACCGCGCCCTTCAGCGAGCAGTCGGTGAAGTCGGCGGCAAAGGCCGAGACGCCCTGGAACTTCGACCCGTCCAGCGTGGCGCCGGTGAAGTTGGCCTCGTCGGCCGAACCGATGCGCGGCTCCTGGCGCAGGCTGTTGAGGCCCTTCTGCGGGTGCGGAATGGCGATCTGGCCCTCGCGGAAGTCGGCCTGGGTCAGGTCGGCCTGGGTCAGGTTCGCGCCGCGCAGACAGGCGCCGCGCAGGTCGGCCCGCACCAGCGAGGCCTGGGTCAGGTTGGCCTTGCGCAAGTCCGAACCGAACAGATTGGCGCGATCCAACCGTGTACGGATCATCCGCGCGCCGTCGAGGATCGAGGCTGACAGGTCGGCGTCAGCCAGGTTGCGGCCCGAAAAATCCAGCCCGGTGAGGTTGAGGAAGCGCAGGGCGGCGCGCTTGCCCCCCGGCTTGCCTGACAGGAAACGTTCGTGCGCCGCCAACATCATGTCCAGCTCCGGCTGGGTCAGACGGCGCCGGCCGGTCATTGGCGTGGTGGTCAAGGATACCATGGCCCCCCCGAGGTGCGAATCATCAAGCCCCGGATGTTAGCCGAACACCGCTCGCCGAAGTGTTAACCACGACACGATCAACTCGAGGCAAGAGGGCTCCAGTCGAGGCCGCGCACAGCGACCCGCACCGTATCGCGCAGGTCAGCGCCCTTGACGTGGGCATTGGTGAAGTTGGCGCGCGACAGGTCGGCGCCCGTCAATCTCGCCTGGCGCAAGTCTGCCCTGGCCAGGTCGGCGCCCTTGAGCTGCGCGCCGGTCAGGTCGGAAGGCAGCAGGCGATCTGCGGCGATCAGCAGCGGGCCGAGTTGGGCCTCGCGCAGGTCTGAGCCCGACAGTTTGGCGCCGGCCAGCCGCGCGCCGCGCAGGTCGGCGCGACGAAGATTGCAGTTTCTCAGGTCGGCGCCTTCCAGGTGCGCGCCCTGCAGTTGGACCCCTTCCAGGTCGAGGCCGTAGAAGACGGCGTCCCGCGCCGACAGGGCCGTCAGGTTCAGGCCCTTCAGCGAGCCGAGCGCCCTCAGGTCGGCCCTGTCGAACTTCGATGGCGCCCCGGCCGCCCCGGCCGTCTCGCACCAGCGGGCATGGTCGCGGATCATCTGTTCGTAGGGCAGATCGACGACGGCCGTGCCGGTCGCCTTGTCGGTCAGGGCGCCCTTCATGTCGGCCCCGTCGACCTTCCACATGGTGGTCTTGGCGCCGACCAGGATGGCGTCGTGCAGATCGGCGCCCGACAGATCCGCCCCGGACAGGTCAGCCCCCGACAGGTCGGCCCCGCCGAGGCTGCATTGCTTGAGGTTGGCGCGGACCAGCTTGGCGTCCTTGAGGATGGCGTCGCTGAAGTCGGCCTTGACGGCCACCACGCCCGACAGCCGCGAGCGTTCCAGATTGGCGCCCGACAGATTGGCGCCGCGGGCGTCACCGGATCGCACCTGATGTTCAAGGATGCGCAGGCCCTTCTCGGCGTCGGCGGCGGCGATGGCGCCCTCGCGCAGATCGGCCTCGAACATGTCGGCGCCCGACAGGTTGGCGCCGCGCAGGCAGGAGCCGCGCAGGTCGGCCCGGCGCAGGGAGGCGTCGGTGAAATTGGCCCCCTGCATGTCGGCGCCGAAGAAGCTGGCGTTGTCGAGCTTGGTCCCGACCAGTTTCGCATCACCCAGCTGGGCGCCGGTAAAGTCGGCGTCGCAGAGGTTGCGCCCCGACAGGTTCAGACCCGACAGATCGGCGAAGCTGAACACGGCGCGCGCGCCGCCGCCCCGGCCTGACCACAGTCGGTCATGGCGGGCGCAGATCAGGTCGACGTCGGATTGCGTCAGGCGCCTTTGCCCTGACGCCGGCGCGGCGTTCATGCGCGTGTGGCTCCACTAGGAAAACCACATCTGCCCGATCTTGCTTAACTTTCGGCTTACGTCGTTTGGCTCAGGAACCAGGTTCCGTAGTCGAGCTGGACCATGGCTTCGTCAGACAGCAGACCGATCTCGACGGGGATGCCCGCCGCCAGCAACCGCTCCGCCCCTCGCCCGGCCGCGAACGGCGAGGGATCGTCACAGGCCACCACCACCCGCGCCACCCCGGCCTCGACCAGCAGCTGCGAACAGGAGGTCCCGCCGGACGAGCGGGCGCCGCAGGGCTCGAGGGTGACATAGGCGGTGGCGCCCCGGGCCTCGCCGGCCGCTTTCAGCGCCTGGTCTTCTGCATGTGGCCGCCCGCCGGGCGCCGTGGCTCCGCTGGCCAGGATCACGCCGTCCCGCACGAGCACACAGCCAACCACCGGGTTTGGCGCGGTCAGCCCTAGATTGACATTCGCCGCGGCGATGGCCGCCCGCATGTAGTCTTCGTCCGACATGCGCGGTCCCGGATCAGATCGCCGGCAACGGCTGTGCGCGGTCAGAATCCAGATACCGCGCCGAAACAGGCTTCAGGTCGCCATCCAGTTCGATGACCAGCGGATTGCCCGTCGGGATCTCCACCCCGACGATGTCGCTGTCCGGAACCCCGAACAGCAGCTTGACGATGGCCCGCAGGGAATTGCCGTGCGCCGCCACCAGCACCGTCTCGCCGGCCTTCAGGTGCGGCGCGATATCGCTGGCCCAGTAGGGCTCGACGCGGTCCAGGGTGGTCTTCAGGCTCTCGGTGTCGGGAATGGCCTTGCCGGCGTATCGCTCATCAGCCGAAAAATCCCACTCGCCACCGGCCGCCAGCGGCGGCGGCGGCACGTCGTAGCTGCGCCGCCAGATGGTCACCTGTTCGTCGCCGTGCCTGGCGGCCGTCTCGGCCTTGTTCAGCCCGGTCAGCCCGCCGTAGTGGCGCTCGTTCAGCCGCCAGTCGTTGGTGAAGGCGATGTCGCCCTGCCCCGCCGCCGCCATGGCCAGCGCGCCGGTCCGCTGCGCCCGCTTGAGCACCGAGGTGTAGGCCTTGTCGACGTGCAGGCCGGCCGCCTTGATCAGCGCGCCGCCCTTGCTCGCCTGGGCTTCGCCTTCGGCGGTGAGGTCCACGTCCACCCAGCCGGTGAAGCGGTTTTCGAGGTTCCACTGGCTCTGGCCGTGGCGGAGGAGGATGAGGGTTGCCATGGGCCGGTGGGCTAAGGCGATGACAGCGCGGGGTCAAGGCCGCTGAAGCCCGACTGGCGAGACCTTGGAATCTGGTCTATATTCTGGTCAGATAGGAGACAGCTATGACCTCGGTGGGCATTCTGCAAGCCAAGACCCAGCTTTCGGCCCTGGTCGATCAAGTCGAGGCCGGCAAGGAGGTGACCATCACCCGTCATGGCCGCCCCGTAGCCCGCTTGGTATCGGCGGTGGCGGCTAACGACACCGACCGCTCGCGCGCCGCCTTTGCGAGGATTGTCGCCCGCCGCAAAGCCATCAAGACCGGCGGTATGTCCTGGGAGGAGCTCAAGGCTCTCCGCGATGAAGGTCGCCGCTGAGCGATGCTGGTCGTTGATTCATCGGTGGTTCTCAGCTGGCTACTGGCCGACGAGGCGTCCGCCACCACCGATCTGCTGGCCGAAGACGTCCACCGGATCGGTGCGTTCGCCCCGGCCCATCTCCGTCTCGAGGTGGCCAATGTGCTGGTTATGGCCGAGCGACGCGGGCGTATCACCTCGGCGGCGATACAAGCCAACCTGACGGATTTCGATGCGCTGGCGATCCAGTTCGAACCCGGAATGGACGCCGCCACAACACGCGCCTTGGTTCAGTTGGCCCGGGCGGAGCGCCTCACGGCCTATGACGCCGCCTATCTTGAACTCGCTCTTCGCCTCGGCGCCGAGCTTCTGACCCTCGATAGGGACCTGATCGCCGCCGCGGGCCGCCAGGGCGTTCCGGTCCGCCCCTGAACCCCCTCCCCTTCGCCGCAAAATGAGCTAAACCCTCCCCATGCGTGACCGCTTCTTCTATCCCCTGGCCATAGCCGCGACCGCCGGCATGGTTCTGCTGGCCCTGGTCTGGCCGCAGGGTCAGGGCGCCCGCTCGCCGGCCCCGTTCGGTCATGAGCCCACCTCGCCCGCCAAGACCGCAGGACTGCGCACCGCCAAATGAGCGACATCGATCCCGTGACCGCGGCCCCCATTGACGCAGGGCGCCGCGTCCTGACGACAGAGGCCCGCGCCCTTGACCAGCAGGCGGCTGAGCTGGGCGAAGACTTCGCCCGCGCCGTCGAAACCGTCTTCGCCGCCAGGGGCCGGGTGGTCTGCACCGGCATCGGCAAGAGCGGCCATGTGGCCCGCAAGATCGCCGCCACCCTGGCCTCCACCGGCACCCCGGCCATGTTCGTCCACGCCGCCGAGGCCAGCCATGGCGACCTGGGCATGATCGACAAGGGCGACGTCGTCCTGGCCCTTTCCAAGTCCGGCGAGGTGCGCGAGCTGTCGGACATCATCGCCTACTGCCACCGCTTCGCCATCCCGCTGCTCGGCATGACCGCCAACGCCACGAGCGCGCTGGGCAGCGCCTCGACCATCCTGCTGAAACTGGCCGACGCGCCTGAAGCCACCGGCGATCTCAACGCCCCGACCACCTCCACCACCCTGCAGATCGCCCTGGGAGACGCCCTCGCCGTCGCCCTGCTCGAACGCCGCGGCTTCACGCCCAGGGACTTCCACGTCTTCCATCCGGGCGGCAAGCTGGGCGCCATGCTGCGCACGGTCGGCGACCTGATGCACAAGCTGGAGGAGGCCCCGCTGACCGGTCTCGACACCCCGATGCCCGAGGCTCTGACGGTGATGACCGCCCGGCGCCTCGGCATCGTCGGCGTCGTCGATGCCGACGGCGCGCTGGCCGGCGTCGTCACCGACGGCGATCTGCGCCGCAACTTCGAGGGCCTGGCCGGCAAGTCGGTCGCCGACGTCATGACCCGTAACCCCCAGTCGGTGACCCCCCAGACCCTGGCCGCCGACGCCGCCCGCATCATGAACGAGCGCCGCATCACCGTGCTGTTCGTCATCGACGACGGCAAGCCGGTCGGCGTCCTGCACGTCCACGACGTGCTCAGCGCCGGGGTGGTCTGACCGCGACAAGATCGCTCAGCAATTTGCGCGGCCGGGGTGAACTTCCGCTCACGAAAGCGTTATACGACACCCCCGTCCACGCGAGTCCGTGACCGATGCCCTTTATTCCGCGCTCCGACCTCGTCCCCAACACCGTCGCCTACGAGACCGAGCCGCTGGTCAAGGCGACCGGCTTCCGCGAGTACGACGCCCGCTGGCTGTTCGGACCGGACATCAACCTGCTCGGCATCCAGGCGCTCGGCCTGGGCCTCGGCACCTATATCCAGTCGCTCGGCCACAGCCGCATCGTCGTCGGTCACGACTTCCGCAGCTATTCCCTGACCATTAAACAGGCCCTGAGCCTCGGCCTCATCGAAGCTGGCTGCGAGGTGCTCGACATCGGTCTCGCCCTGTCGCCGACCGCCTACTACGCCCAGTTCGACCTCGACGCCCCCTGCGTCGCCATGGTCACCGCCAGCCACAACGAGAACGGCTGGACGGGCGTCAAGATGGGCGCCGCCCGCCCCCTGACCTTCGGCCCCGACGAGATGGGCGCCCTGAAGGACATCGTGCTCGGCGCGAAGTTCAAACCGCGCGACGGCGGCAAGCTGACCCGCATCGAAGGCATGCACGAGCGCTACATCGCCGACGTCTCGCGCCGCGCCTCGATCACCCGCCCGCTGAAGGTCGTCGCCGCCTGCGGCAACGGCACCGCCGGCGCCTTCGTCCCCGACGCCCTGCGCCGCATGGGCGTGGCCGTGGTCTACGAGATGGACTGCGAGCTCGACTGGACCTTCCCCAAGTACAATCCCAATCCCGAAGACCACGAGATGCTCCAGGAGATGAGCAAGGCCGTGAAGACCTTCGGGGCCGATCTGGCGCTCGGTTTCGACGGCGACGGCGA
>JANPKF010000365.1:0-8137 GCA_031425895.1 Caulobacteraceae bacterium
TTCTTCAGTACGTCGATCAGCGAACCGGCCCCGCGGATCATGCAGGGCGTGGTGCCGCACAGCTGCACGAACGCGACCTTACCGACCGGCTCCAGCTGGAACATGGTGTAGAAGGTGGCCACCTCCAGCACGCGGATGACCGGCATCTCCAGCATGCGGGCGATCAGCTCGATGGCAGGCTTGCTGACCCAGCCTTCCTGCTTCTGGGCCAGCCACAGCAGCGGAATGGAGGCCGACTGCTTGCGGGCGGCCGGGTACTTGCCGAGCCAGAAACCGACGTCCTTCATCGACTCTTTCGAGAAGGCGAAGCTGTCGGGCTGGTCTTTGGCGAGGCGGCGGACGGACATGAACGTATCTTCCAGCGATACGGCGACGGCTGAGAAGACTCTCCGGCCGGGCCAGGCAATTCGCGCCGATGTAGCCTGACCGCTTCGGCGCGACAATGGCCGTCAGAAGACCGGCGGCTTTTCCGGTCCAGGCGCCGGTTCGCCGCGCGTCGGTTCCGGCTTGGGATCGGCGAAAAGGTCAGGCCGCATCAGCACCGAGACATGCCGCGCCGCCGCCGCCGGACCGTCCGGCTGCACATAGTCGTGCACGGTACGGCCGTGCTCGTCCTTCAGCACCTCGCCCCGCGCCTTGGCCTCCTTGCGGGCCCTGGCCCGTTCCCGCTCGCGCTCGCCGAACCGGGCCATCCCCTCGCGCGCGTTCCGCTCGATGGCGCCCATCGGCGTGTGGCGCATGACCAGGTGGTAGGCAGCCCCGGTCAGCAGGACGAAGGCGCCGGTCCAGACGCCCGAGACCAGGACGTCGGCGGTCGCCCGGTGCGTCGCCCGGCTCAGGGCGATCAGGCCGAACCACAGGGTCAGGCTGTTGGTCGCCCGGACCAGGCACAGGACGTTGATGTTGCGACCGTCCAGGCCGGCGGCCCCGTACATGGTCTTGTACCAGCTGGCGGCCAGCACGAAGAACAGCGGCCAGACCCAGAGGTCGCTGGTCGCAAACTGCGGATTGATGAAGAACGCCTCAAGCGGCGGCAGAACAATCTGTTGCGGCGTCACACTCAAATCCCCCCGGACTGACGCTGTCTAGGCCGTTACCGGCCTAGTTGCTGAAGTGCATCTCGACGATGCAGCCCTTGGCGACGCGATAGGCGCTCAGTGTGTCCTCCGGCAGGTCGGAGGCCGGATAGCGCTCGACCTGGGCGACCATGTCGCCGGCCGCGACACGGCTGACCACCTGGAACCGCACCTCGGATCCCTCGCCGAAGATGTTTTTCTCGATGGCCGTGACAACGGCCTTGCCGGTGAGGGGCTCGCCGTCGCCGCTCAGCACCACGGCCTTGGCGCTCATCACCCGCGCCATGCCGCGTGCGTCATGAGCGTTGTAGGCGGCGATATAGGCATCGACGACCGCCTCGGCCGAAGGCGGATCGGTCATCGGCAGACAGAAGGCCAGAACGGCGCCGAGCGGTTCCACTAGCGGTCCTTGCGGGCCCGAACGCGAACCGGCTTGGCCTGCTGCTCACGAGCGCGGGCGGCGGCGATGGCGGCCGCGAGGGCGGCCAGGGCGGCGACGGTGAGGCCGATGATCATGACGCGGAAACTCCTGACCCTTTAACAGGAGGATACATAAGGGCCCGCCCCCGGTCTATCCACCCGGAGAGGCGGATTGTCACGGTGATCACAGCTTAATCCTGTCCACGGTTTCGACGGCCTTCCGGGCCGCGACAAGCCGGGCCCCGGCCTCGCACCGTTGAAGGTGGCGACAGCGCCTAGCGGATGAAGTCCACCCGGGAGATCAGGCCGTTCTCGAAACTGTAGATGGCCACGACCTCGAAGGGTTCGCTGTCCGGCGAGCGGAGGACCCGTTCATGGTCCAGAACCTTGCCCGCGACGACGGTCCGGGAAAGCAGCTCCGCCCGGTTGTGCGGAAACTGGGTCCACAAACCGATGTGCCGTTCGCGGTATGCCTCAACCCCAGTCAGGTTCGGGGCCTCGTTCAGGTTGGCCACCTGAACGCCATCGGAAAAGCAACGGCACATCGCTTCGAGGTCTTGAGCGTTGTATGCGTCCAGCTGTGCGCCGACGACCTCTTCGGGTGTCACCGGTCGATTTCCCCGAACACGATGTCGAGGCTGCCCAGGATCGCCGACACATCCGCCAGCATATGCCCCCGGTTCATCCAGTCCATCGCCGCCAGGTGCGGGAAGCCCGGCGCGCGGATCTTGCAGCGGTAGGGTTTGTTGCTGCCATCGCTGACCAGATAGACGCCGAACTCGCCCTTGGGCGCTTCGACCTGGGCATAGACCTCGCCTTCCGGGGTGCGGAAGCCTTCGGTGTAGAGTTTGAAGTGGTGGATCAGGGCTTCCATCGACCGCTTCATCTCGGCGCGGCGCGGCGGGGTGATCTTGTTGTCCTGGGTCATCACCGGGCCGCGCACGGTGCGCAGCTTTTCGCAGGCCTGGCGGATGATCTTGGTCGACTCGCGCATCTCCTGCATGCGGCAGAGGTAACGGTCGTAGCAGTCGCCGTTCTTGCCCAGCGGGATCTGGAAGTCGAAGTCGTTGTAGCACTCGTAAGGCTGGTTGCGGCGCAGGTCCCAGGCGATGCCCGAACCCCGCACCATGACGCCGGAGAAGCCCCAGGCGATCGCCTCTTCCCTGGTCACCACGCCGATGTCGACGTTGCGCTGCTTGAAGATGCGGTTTTCGGTGATCAGGCCTTCGATGTCGTCGCAGATCTTCGGGAAGGCGATGGCCCAGCGATCGATGTCCTCGACCAGCTGATCAGGCAGGTCCTGGTGGACGCCGCCCGGCCGGAAGTAGTTGCTGTGCAGACGAGCGCCGCAGGCGCGCTCGTAGAAGATCATCAGTTTCTCGCGCTCTTCGAACCCCCACAGCGGCGGGGTCAGGGCGCCGACGTCCATCGCCTGGGTGGTAACGTTCAGCAGGTGGCTGAGGATGCGGCCGATTTCCGAGTACAACACGCGGATGATGCTGCCCCGGATCGGCACCTCGATGCCGACCAGCTTCTCGATGGCCAGGCAGAAGGCGTGTTCCTGGTTCATCGGCGCCACGTAGTCGAGGCGGTCGAAGTAGGGGATGTTCTGGAGGTAGGTGCGGGCCTCCATCAGCTTCTCGGTGCCGCGGTGCAACAGGCCGATGTGCGGGTCGACGCGCTCGACGACTTCCCCGTCCAGCTCCAGCACCAGGCGCAGCACGCCGTGGGCCGCCGGGTGTTGCGGGCCGAAGTTGAGGTTGAACTTGCGGACCGGAGTTTCCGGGATCGCCGGAATGATCGAGGCGTCGTCGGCCATTACTTGCTCTTCGCCTTGTCGTCGCCGGGCAGGGCGTATTGCGCGCCTTCCCAGGGGCTGAGGAAATCGAAGTTGCGGAACTCGGCGATCTTCACCGGCTCGTAGACCACCCGCTTCAGCTCATCGTCGTAGCGGACCTCGACGTAGCCGGTCATCGGGAAGTCCTTGCGCAGCGGGTGCCCGTGGAACCCGTAGTCGGTCAGGATGCGGCGCAGGTCCGGATGGTCCGAGAAGAAGATGCCGTACATGTCGAACGCCTCGCGCTCGAACCAGTCGGCAACAGGATAGACCGGCACGATGGACGGCACGGCGGTGTCCTCGTCGGTCGACACCTTCACCCGGATGCGGTGGTTCTTCACCATCGACAGCAGGTGGTAGACGACCTCGAACCGCAGGGAGCGGTCGGGGTAGTCGACGCCGCAGAGGTCGATCAGCTGGTGGAACCGGGTGTCCGGATGATCGCGCAGCAAGGTCAGAGCCTCGACGATGCGGTTCATCTGGGCGCTGACGGTCAGCTCGCCGAACTCGACCTTGTACGAGACGATCGAACCGGCGCTGTTGGCGACGATGGACTGGCCGAGCGCTTCGAGGCCGGCGTCCAGTTCTGCGTGGGTCAGGCTCATCGCTCGATGGTCCCCGTCCGGCGGATCTTCTTCTGCAGTTGCAGCACGCCGTAGACCAGCGCCTCGGCGGTCGGCGGGCAGCCCGGGACATAGATGTCGACCGGCACGATCCGGTCGCAACCCCGTACGACGCTGTAGCTGTAATAGTAGTAGCCGCCGCCGTTGGCGCAGCTGCCCATGGAGATGACGTAGCGGGGCTCCGGCATCTGGTCGTAGACCTTGCGCAGGGCCGGGGCCATCTTGTTGGTCAGGGTGCCGGCGACGATCATCACGTCCGACTGGCGCGGGCTGGCGCGCGGCGCGAAGCCGTAGCGCTCGAGGTCATAGCGCGGCATGGCCGACTGCATCATCTCGACGGCGCAACAGGCGAGGCCGAAGGTCATCCACATCAGCGAACCGGTGCGGGCCCAGGTGATCAGGTCGTCGGCCGCCGCGACCACAAAGCCCTTGTCGGCCAGGCGGTCGGAGATGGCGTCGAAATAGGGGTCGTGGACCTTGGGGTCATAGGCCGGAACGGTGGAACGGGCTGCCCCAAGAGCGGGGACCTGCGCCGGAACCGCAGCCGTGCTGCCCGGAACGATTACTCCCATTCCAGGGCTCCCTTTTTCCATTCGTAGATGAAGCCGACCGTCAGCACGCCCAGGAAGGTCATCATCGACCAGAAGGCGAAGATCGAGGCGTCCTTGGGCAGATTCATCAGGCTGACCGCCCAGGGGAAGAGGAAGGCCACTTCTAGGTCGAAGATGATGAACAGGATCGACACCAGGTAGAACCGCACGTCGAACTTCATCCGCGCGTCGTCGAAGGCGTTGAACCCGCACTCGTAGGCCGAGACCTTTTCCGGGTCCGGCGCGCTCGGCGCGAGGATGGCTGCGCCGAAGATGAAGACGAGGCCGATGACCAGCGCGATCCCGATGAAGATCACGATCGGCAGGTAGTTGAGCAGGAAGGCGTCCATGGTTTCCCCGAGGAGGAGTCGCGCGCGTTGTAGACGAAGGTATGCGGGGGTTCAAAGGGAATGCGTAGTTGCGATTCCTTCTCCCGCTTGTCGGGAGAAGGAACAGCGCCGGCTTGCCCAAATCACCAGCCCATGCCGATATCGCCGATATGAGCAAACGCCCGCTGGCCCTCCGATTCCTCGATGGCGTTGAGCGCATCGGCGACAGGCTTCCCGATCCGGTCTTCATCTTCGTCTGGCTGATCGGCGCCCTGATCATCGCCAGCGTGATCTGCGCCAGCCTCGGCCTGTCGGTCGTCAACCCGGGCACCGGCGAGACCATGGTCGCCCAGAGCCTGCTCAACACCGAGAATCTGCGCCGGCTCTGGGTCGAGATGCCCAAGACCCTGACCAGCTTCCCGCCGCTGGGCATGGTTCTGCTGGTCATGCTGGGCGCCGGCGTCGCCGAACGGGTCGGCCTGCTCAGCGCCGCCATCCGGGGACTGGTTCGCCATACGCCCAAGCGCCTGCTGGCCCCCGTCATCATCCTGCTGGGCCTGCTCAGCAACCAGGCCGCCGACAGCGGCTTCGTCGTGCTCATCCCCCTGGCGGGCGTCGCCTTCGCCGCCGCCGGCCGGCACCCGCTGGCCGGCATGGCCGCCGCCTTCTCGGCCTGTGTCGGGGCCTTCGCCGGCAATCCGACCCCCAGCCAGTTCGACGCCCTGATCCTCGGCTTCACCGAGCCGGCGGTGCATATCCTCGACGCCGGCTGGCGGGTGAACCTGGTCGGCAACTGGTGGTTCACCGCCGCCGCCGCCGCCTTTTTCGTGCCCATCGGCTGGTGGGTCACCGAGGCCATTGTCGAGCCGCGCCTTGGCCCCTGGATCCCGCCGGAGGATCACCGCCCCTCCGACATGCCCCTGGCCCCGGAAGAGCGCAAAGGCCTGATCCTGGCCGGGCTCGCCGTGCTCGGCGTCGTCGGTCTGTGGACCTTGATGACCCTGCTGCCGACCGGCCCCCTCCTCGACCGCACCGTCGCCGGCATGGGCCAGTGGACACCCTTCTTCCGATCGCTGGTCGCTGGCTTCTTTGTTCTCTTCCTGCTGGCGGGCGTCGCCTTCGGGGCCAGCGTCGGGGTGATCAAGAGCCACCGCGACGTCGTGCGGCTGGCCGGCGAGTCGATGATTTCCATGGCCCCCTACATCGTGCTGGCCTTCGCCGCCGCCCACTTCATCGCCATGTTCACCTGGTCGAACCTCGGCGCCATCGTCGCCATCAACGGGGCAGAGGCGCTGAAGGGCACCGGCGTGCCGCTGGTCTTCATGCTGCTGGGCGTCGTCGTTCTGACCGCCTTCCTCGACCTCTTCATCGGCTCGGCCTCGGCCAAGTGGGCGGCGCTGGCCCCGGTGCTGGTGCCGATGTTCATGCTGCTGGGCGTCTCGCCGGAGATGACCACCGCCGCCTACCGCATGGGCGATTCGACGGTGAACATGGCCAGCCCCCTGATGCCCTACTTCCCGCTGGTCCTGGCCTTCGCCCAGCGCTGGGTTCCGACCCTGGGCGTCGGCGGGCTGATGAGTTCGGTCCTGCCCTACAGCATGGCCTTCATGGTCGTGGCCCTGGGCGTCACTGGCCTGTGGGGCGCGATGAAATGGCCGACCGGACCCGCCGCGCCCTTCCACTACACGGCCCCGACCGCAGCGGCGCCGGGTGTGCCCGCCATCCCCTACAAGCCGCCCGGACACTGAATTTCAGGACCACCCCCAAAAAGCTTTCGGCCTTCGCTTGACACCGCTGGAGCATCCCCCTATTCCGCCCTCCTCGCGCTGCTGCGAAGCGATGCGGATGTAGCTCAGTTGGTTAGAGCGCCGGCCTGTCACGCCGGAGGTCGCGGGTTCGAGTCCCGTCATTCGCGCCACTCTTCTTCCTCAAAATCTCGAAGTCCGATCGTCCAGACAAACGTCAGGACCAACCGGCTGCGCCGACACGTGGCCCGACTGCCCTGACTTCGCCAGGCCAGTCGGGGGACTGTATCAGTCCTTCGTGTCCGCCTTCTTCAGCCGCCCCCGCTTCGCCAATCCTTCCCGGATCAGCACTTCCAGCTGGGCGTTCACACTGCGCAGCTCATCGGCCGCGAGGCGCTCGACCGCGTCGAGCACCTCGGGCTTGACCCTCAGCAGGTAGGAGCGTTTGCCGGGGCTCGCCATGGCCCTAGTAAAGGCTACCGGTATTGAGCACGGGCTGGGCCTCGCGGTCGGCGCAGAGCACGACCAGCAGGTTGGAGACCATCACCGCCTTGCGCTCCTCGTCCAGCTCGACAACGCCGCGCTCGCTCAGCTGCTGCAGGGCGCTCTCGACCATGGTCACCGCCCCGGTGACGATCATCGCCCGGGCTGCCAGCACCGCATGGGCCTGCTGGCGCTTCAGCATCGCTCCGGCGATCTCCGGCGCATAGGCCAGGTGCATCAGGTGGGTCTCGTCGATGACGATCCCGGCCACCGCCACCCGCTCCTGCAGATCGCCCTTCAGCCGCTCGCCGACGATCTCCGCATCAGCCCGCAGGGTCGGCTCACCGTCCTCGGCGTGGTCGTAGGCATAGTGGCGGGCCACCTCGCGAAGGGCGGTTTCGATCTGGATGTTGATGAAGGCCTGGTAGTCGTCGACGTAGAACAGGGCCTGGGCCGAGTCGGCCACGCGCCAGACCACGTTGGCGGCGATCTCGATCGGGTTGCCGCCCTTGTCGTTGACCTTCAGCATCTCGCTGGTGACGTTTCGCACCCGCATGCTGATCTTCTTGCGCCCGTACCAGGGCAGCACCCAGCGCAGGCCGGTGTTGCGGTCGGTGCCCTTGTACTCACCGAACAGGGTGATGGCCGAGGCCTCGTTCGGCTGCAGCATGTAGAAGCCGGCCATGGCGATGGAGGCGACGACAATGGCGCCGATGCCCAGGAGCCCCTGGAGCGGATGGTCCTCGATGTTGATGATCTGCGAACCGCCCGCCACCAGCAGGACAGCCGACGCCAGCAGGATCAGGAGCCCGTTGACGCCGCCGCCGGCCCGCTCGTTGGTTCGGTTGATAGCCTTGTGCTCAGTCATGACAGCCCTCCAGAATTTGATATGAAAGTGATATCACTTTCGGGGCTGGCGCCAACTTAAATCGGCGTCATGAAACGGGCGCCGTTCCTCCCTCCCCTTTATGGGGCTACGGCATTCACACATCTCGGTTTGCGCTGAGGTTTGAGGTCTGATTCCATCTGCTGAG
>JANPKF010000366.1:0-2571 GCA_031425895.1 Caulobacteraceae bacterium
GGCCTTTACGAACTCGCACCTGGCGATGACGCTCGCCTTCGTCGTGGTGGTTGGCTTCATGAGCCTGATCACGGCCAGCGCAAAGGTGGTCCCGGGCCGTATGCAGGCCGTCGGCGAGACCCTTTTTGGTATGATCGACAACCTGACCACATCGATCATCGGTCACGACGGCCGCAAGTATGCGCCGTTCGTCTTCACCCTGTTCACCTTCATCATGGTGCAGAATTTCCTCGGTCTGGTGAACATCCCGGGTGTCTTCCACCTGTTCACCGCGACCTCGCAGCTGGCCGTCACCGCCACCTACGCCATCCTGACCATCGGCCTGGTGCTGATCGTCGGCTTCGGCAAGCACGGCCTCGGCTTCTTCAAGCTGTTCGTGCCCAGCGGCGTGCCGTGGGTGCTGCTGCCGGTCATCATCCTGATCGAGTTCGTCTCCTTCCTGCTGCGTCCGGTGACCCTGATGCTGCGTCTGTTCGGCAACATGATGGGCGGCCACGTCGCCCTGAAGGTGTTCGCCGGCTTCGTCGCCACCGCCGCCGCCGGGTCGATCGGTTACATCGGGCTTGGCGTCGGACCGCTTGCTTTCGGCATGGTCACCGCCCTGACGGCCCTCGAGTTCCTCGTGGCCTTCCTGCAGGCTTTCGTCTTCGCCGTTTTGACCACCATCTATCTCAATGATGTGGTCAACCTCGGTCACGGCCACTAAAAGCGGCCCACAACCGAACACTCCTGAACCTTCAAACCAACTAGGACTAGACACTCATGGATCCTCAAGCCGCCAAGTTCATCGGCGCGGGCCTCGCGACCCTGGGCATGATCGGCGCCGGTATCGGCGTGGGCACCATCTTCGGCAACTTCCTCGCCGGCGCCCTCCGCAACCCGGCCGCCGCCGCCGCCCAGATCGGCAACCTGTTCGTCGGCGCCGCCCTGGCTGAAGCCCTGGGCATTCTCGCCTTCGTTCTCGGCATGCTGATCCTCTTCGGCTAAACGCGTTTCCGACTAGGCTGGCGCGACCGCTCCCACCAGGGCGCGGCGCGCCGCACTGGGACATCAGATGGCTACTCCCGATCCGCACGCCGCTCCGGCGGGCGAAACCCACGCGACCACGGAAGCCCAGCAGGGCGGTGGTGGTCTGCCGCAACTCCAGTTCGAGCACTGGGCGGGTCAGATCGCCTGGCTGCTGATCCTGTTCGTCGCCCTGTACCTCCTGATGTCGCGGGTGTTCATCCCGCGGCTTCGCAAGGTGCTGGACGAGCGGACCGGCACCATTGCCGGCGCCCTTGAGCAGGCTCGCCTGGTTCAGGAAGAAGCCAACGCCCAGGCCGCCAAGGCCCAGGCTGATGTGGCCGAAGCCCGGGCCACGGCCCATCGTCTCGCCTCCGAAGCCCGCGCCAAGGCCAACGCCGAAGCCCAGGCCCGTCAGGCGGTTGAAGACGAGAAGCTCGCGGTCCGCATGGCCGAGGCCGAGACCCGCATTCGCGCCTCCCGCGACGCGGCCATGAGCCACGTGTCGACCATCGCTTCCGATACGGCCTCGGCCATTGTCGAAAAGCTGACCGGCGCGGCGCCCAAGGCCGCTGACCTCAACGCCGCCCTGGCGGCCGCCAAGGAAGGCGCTCTCTGATGCCCGCGTCCGTCATCGCATTCCTCGGCAGCCCTGAGAACTGGGTCGGCTGGGGCGTCATCGTCTTCCTGGGCATCGTCATCTATGTCGGCGGCTTCAAGAAGGTCGCCGCCGCCCTCGACGCCAAGTCGGCTGTCATCCAGGCTGACCTGGACGAAGCGGCCCGCCTGCGCGCCGAAGCCGAAGCCCTGCTGGCCGAAATCCGTGGCCAACGTGAAGACGCCGAAAAGCAGGCGGCCGGCATGCTGGCCGCCGCCGAAGCCGACGCCGCCCGCATGGCGATCGACGCCCAGGCCAAGCTGGAAGAGACCATCGCCCGCCGCGCCGCCCTGGCCGAGCGGAAGATTGCTTCCGCCGAGGCCCAGGCCGCCGCCGAGGTTAAGGCCGCCGCCGCCGATCTGGCCACCCAGACCGCCGAGCGCCTGCTGATCGCCCGCATCGCTGCCGCCAAGTCCGACCCCAGCGTCGACGTGGCGATCAGCCAGCTGGCCACCCGCCTGCAGTAGACCCCTTTTCGTGGGTGGCTTCGGTCACCCCTGAAGGTCAAGATGCCCCTCGATCCAGATCGGGGGGCATTTTCTTTGGCGCTCGCATCCGTCCTGATCGCTCTGGCGATCACCGTGCAGCCCATGCCGGCGTCTTCCGATTGCCTGTGGGAGGCCGTCGGCCCCACCCAGCGTCAGACCTGGCTTGCGCGGTACATCACCGACCCCAGGGCCTTGATGAAGACCCTGGTGGAGGCGGACGTTGCTTCAGCTCTGGCCACGACCTGCAAGGTTCCGGTCGACAAGGTGCGCAACCTGCTGGTCGCAAGGGCCATGGAGATTGGGGCCGAGGCGTGTTGGGATCGCGAGATGCAGCAACCCGGCGCCCTTGCGCGTTGTTGGGCGGCCCTGACCGTGGCCGTGCGGGTCCAGCTTCGCCGCTGGGCGGCGAGCGGCATCGAT
>JANPKF010000367.1:0-17032 GCA_031425895.1 Caulobacteraceae bacterium
GAGACTCCATAGCTCAGCTGGATAGAGCATCCGCCTTCTAAGCGGACGGTCGTAGGTTCGAATCCTACTGGAGTCGCCAATTCCTTTAAGATCCAGCCGCCGTGGGTGGGCCCAGGGCCACTAGTCTGGGATGACAGAGAACTCATTGCTCTGCAGTTCGAAAAATGTCGCCCCGATCTCATCACTTAAAAGTCGCAGTGAGCCCAACAGAACCTCGTCGATAGGAGCCATGTAACCCGAAGGCAGCGAGTGGTTCACGATATTCAGGCTGATTGCCATCATATGCGCCGGGTCCGTAAAGCCACTATCGCTACGTCCCACAAGATATCCTGGTGATTTGGCCTCGGAGACCCCCAGCCCAACATGGTAAGGTCTAAATGAGGCATGTATGTCGTCACAGGCCCATTTGTATCGGGGGCGCCAATGATCCAGACCGATCGATTCTTCCAAGTCTAGAAGTGTTATTCGCTTCTTATTTATTGCGGGAAAGGCCCAGCCCAAATCGTTCTTAAACTCTGGACCGTACTGCTGGATCAGCTCGAATTTTATCCGGCGAGCCTCATCCAGTTGTCCGTCATCTAGCGGGCTCATATTGGAGCTGGGTAGGTACCGGTCGTACTGCTCCAGCGCCGAACAAACCGCTATTCCTCGATGCCGAACAAAACGTTCAGAGACTTGCGCTTCGTTTCGAGCCAGGAAGTTGGCAACGACGGCGAGTTCATGGAGCGTCCTCCATCGGCTAAGCGCGCCATCTGGAAAGCCTTCAACCAGCAGCACGATGATCTCGTTGGAAACGCGCAACGCCCGAGCGTGGAGTCCGACTATCGCTTCAAACTGTGCGTCTTGGCGCTCGACGGCGGCATCGCGGCCGCGGCGATTGTAGTCTTGGCCAAGGTCGACGCTGACCGCCTGGAATAAGTGAAGCAAGTCCATGCCCCGTGCCCATCTGGCTTGGGTTCGGCTCCGGAAGTCTGAGTCTGCTTGGCGTTCGTCGGTTAGGAATTGGCTCAGATTGCCTTTGAGGCGATTCAGAAGCTCGTTCGGATCAGTTGCGTTGCCGCGCATGTCATCGGTTCTCGGCCACGGCCAATTCAAGCGCCGCAAATCCCGCCGCCAGATCCGCGATCAGGTCGCTCGCCTGCTCCAGCCCGATGTGCAGCCGGAACAGCGGCCCCTCCAGCCCCGTCACGAACGTCCGCGACTTCAGCTGCGGATCACACCGGATGGCCAGGCTCTCGAAGCCGCCCCAGCTGAAGCCGAGGCCGAAGATCTTCAAGGCGTCGAGGAAGGCGTGTTCGGCCTCGAGCGGGCACGGGTTCAGCACAAACCCGAACAGGCCGCTGGCGCCGCTGTAGTCGCGGTCCCAGATGGCGTGGCCGGGGGCGCCGGGCAGGGCAGGGTGCAGGACCTGCATCACCTGTGGCTGGGCGGTCAGCCAGCCGGCCACGGCGCGGGCGGTCTCGTCGTGGCGGGCCAGGCGGGTGGGCAGGGTGCGCAGGCCTCGCAGCATGTCGTAGGCGGCATCGGCTGTGACCGCCCAGCCGAAGTCGTGGATGCCGGCCTCCAGCTGTGCCGCCAGCTTCCGGTCGTTGGTGGCGGCGCTGCCCATGAAGATGTCGCTGTGGCCGCAGACGTACTTGGTCAGGGCCTGGACGGAGAGGTCGACGCCGTGGGCCAGCGGCTTGAAATAGAGGCCGGCCGCCCAGGTGTTGTCCATCAGGGTCAGCACGCCCCGCGCCCTGGCGGCCGCGACGATGGCCGGGACGTCCTGCATCTCGAAGGTCAGGGAGCTGGGCGATTCCAGCAGGATCAGCCGGGTGTCGTCCTTGACCAAGGCCATGAGCTCATCGGGCGAGAGCCGCGCGTCGTAGAGCTCGACCCGCACGCCGAACCGGGTCAGCACCCGCTGGCAGAAGACCCGGGTCGGCTTGTAGGCCCCCTCTGTGACCAGGATGGCGTCGCCGGCCTTCAGCACCGCCGTCAGGGCCCCGGAGAGGGCCGCCAGGCCGCTGGGATAGAGGTGGACGCTGGTCGCGCCCTCCAGCGCTGCCAGGCCCTGGCAGAGCGCCTCCTGAGCTGCGAGACCGGCGCGGCCGTAGCCGAGCTCTTCCTCGTACAGGGCGCGACTGTTGGGCAGGAGCACAGTCGAGCCGCGCTGGATCGCCGGTCCGACGGTTCGGGCGCGGGGGACGACCTCGCGGCCGGCATGGATCAGGCGGGTCTTCTCGTCCATGGGTCAGGCGCCGGTGACGACCTCTGTGTCGCCCGGGCGACCCCAGTCGGCCCAGCTGCCGTCATAGACGGGCGTGCGGTCACGCCCGATGCGGGCCAGCGCCAGGGCCAGGAGCGAGGCGGTGATGCCGGACCCGCAGGTTGTGATGATCGGCCGGGCCAGATCGACCCCGGCCGCCTCGAACACCGCCTTCAGCTGCTCGGCCGACTTCAGGGCGCCGTCGGGGGCGATGACGCTGGAGGAGGGGACATTGAGCGCGCCCGGCATGTGGCCGCCGCGCAGACCGGGACGCGGCTCAGGCGCTTCGCCCTTGAAGCGGGCGGCCGGGCGGGCGTCGACCAGCTGGTCCTTGCCGCTCGAAAGCGCCCGGCGCACCTGGGCCTGGTCGCGGACCAGATCGTTGGTATAGCGGGTGGTGAAGTGGCGCTCACGCGGCGGCGGGACCCCGTCCTCGACGGGCCGGCCCTCGGCGATCCATTTGGGCAGGCCACCGTCCAGCACCACAACGTCCTCATGGCCCATGGCCCGGAAGGTCCACCAGACCCGCGGGGCCGAGAACAGGCCCTGGCTGTCGTAGATCACCAGCCGGGCGCCGTCGCCGATGCCCAGCTTGCGCATGCGCGACGCGAACTTCACGGGCGAGGGCAGCATGTGGGGCAGGTCGCTGGTCTCGTCGACGATCTCGTCGATGTCGAAGAACAGGGCGCCGGGAATATGGACCAGGGCGTACTCGGCCCTGGGGTCACGATCGCTTCCCGGCAGGAACCAGCTGGCGTCGATGATGCGCACATCGGGGGCGTTGAGATGCTCGGCCAGCCAGGCCGTGGAGACGAGCGGATCCTGCGCCATGATGTATCCTTATAGCCAGGCGGGGGAGGGCAGCCCCTTCTCCGCCAGGAAAGCCGGGTTGAACAGCTTGGATTGATAGCGCGATCCGTGGTCGCACAACACCGTCACGATGGTGTGGCAGGGGCCGAGGTCGCGGGCCAGGCGGATGGCGCCGGCAATATTGATCCCCGCCGAGCCGCCCATGAGAAGCCCTTCGTGCTGGGCAAGGTCGAAGACGATGCGGACGATTTCCTCATCGTCGATGCGATAGGAGAAGTCGGGTGTAAACCCTTCAAGATTGGCGGTTATCCGCCCCTGGCCGATGCCTTCGGTGATCGAGGAACCTTCGGCCTTGAGTTCGCCGGTCGTATACCAGCTGTGCAGCGCCGCGCCGTGCGGGTCTGCGAGGCCGATCTTCACCGAGGGCTTCCTGGCCCTTAGCGCGGCGGCGACCCCGGCCAGGGTGCCGCCGGAGCCGACCGCGCAGATGAAACCGTCTACACCGCCGTTCGTCTGTTCCCAGATCTCCGGGCCAGTCGTCTCCTCATGGGCCCGCCGATTGGCGACATTGTCGAACTGGTTGGCCCAGATCGCCCCGGCCGGTTCGCTCGCATTCAGCTCGGCCGCTAACCGGCCGGAATATTTCACGTAATTGTCCGGGTTGGAGTAGGGAACCGCGTCCACCTCGACCAGATCGGCGCCGGCCAGGCGGATGGCGTCCTTCTTCTCCTGGCTCTGGGTGCGGGGGATGACGATGGTGGTGCTGAAGCCGAGCGCGGCGCCGACCATGGCCAGGCCAATGCCGGTGTTCCCCGCCGTGCCTTCAACGATCCGGCCACCGGGCTTCAGCGCGCCGGAGGCGATGGCATCCCTTATGATGTAGAGCGCCGCCCGGTCCTTCACCGAATGGCCGGGGTTCATGAACTCGGCCATGCCGAGGATCTCGCAGCCGGTGGCTTCGCTGGCGGCTCGCAGGCGGATCAGGGGCGTGTTGCCGATGGCCTCGATCACGCTCGGGCGGACAGTCATTCGGTCAGTCTCTTGTTTCCGGTCTGGCCCTCTAGATCGTGCTCCGTCGCCGATCCGCAAGGAAGAAAATCTAACGGCTGCCTTGGCGTGTCTCCGTGAGGGCCTAGTTCGCGGCCATGGCTATGAACTCCTCCGGCGGCGCCCTGCGCCTGGTGCTCGGCGATCAACTGAGCCCCGACCTGTCGGCCCTCGTCGGGCTTGATCCGGAGCGCGACACCATCCTGATGGCGGAGGTGGTCGAAGAGGCGACCTATGTCCTTCACCACAAACAGAAAATCGCTCTGATTTTCAGCGCCATGCGGGCCCGCGCCGAGGCTCTGAGGCAGGCGGGCTGCCGCGTGCGCTATGTCCGCATCGACGATCCGGAGAGCGCCGGATCGATCGCCGGCGAGATCAGCCGGGCGATTGCCGACCACTCGCCGGACCTTGTCGTCCGGACGGCCTGCGGAGAGTGGCGGCTCGAAGAACAGCTGAAGGCTTTGGCGCTTTCACAGGCCGTTCCGTTCGAGGAGCGCGAGGATGACCGGTTTCTCTGCAGCCGGGCCACCTTCGCAAGCTGGGCCGAGGGGCGCCGGGAGCTGCGGATGGAGTGGTTCTACCGCGACATGCGCCGCCGCACGGGCCTGCTCATGGATGGCGACCAGCCTGTCGGCGGGGTGTGGAACCTCGACACGGACAACCGCAACGGCCCGGCCAAGGGTCTGCGCCCGCCGACCAATCCCCGCACGCCGCCTGCACCCGCGACAAAGGCCGTGATCGCCGAGGTCGAAGCGCGATTCGCCAGTCATTTCGGTGAGTTGGACCAATTCTCCTGGGCCACCACGGCGCAGGAGGCGCAGGAGGAGCTGGACTGGTTCCTTGATCACGCACTGCCCGGCTTTGGCCAATGGCAGGACACCATGATCGAGGGTGAGACCTGGATGTGGCACGCCGGCATATCGACCAGCCTGCACCTCGGCCTGCTGGACCCCCTGGCCGTCTGCCGGGCGGCGGAGGCGCGTTGGCGAGACGGACGGGCGCCGCTGAACGCGGTGGAGGGATTCATCCGCCAGATCATCGGCTGGCGCGAGTTCGTTCGGGGCGTCTACTGGCTGAAGATGCCCGAATATGCGCTGCGAAATGCGCTGGAGGCCGATCGCAAGCTGCCCTGGTTCTTCTGGTCCGGCGAAACCGACATGGCGTGCGTCGCCGATGCGGTGACCCAGGTGCGCCAGCATGCCTACGCCCACCACATCCAGCGCCTGATGGTCACTGGCAACCTCGCCATGCTGCTGGGCGTCGCCCCGGCGGAGATCAATGACTGGTACATGGTTGTCTTCGCCGACGCCTTCGAATGGGTGGAGCTGCCCAACACCCATGGCATGGCCACCTTCGCCGACGGCGGCATCGTCGGGTCCAAGCCCTATGCCGCCAGCGGCGCCTACATCAATCGCATGAGCAACTACTGCGCCGGCTGTCGCTACGACGTCAAAGGTCGGCTGGCGGACGACGCCTGTCCGTTCAACGCCCTCTATTGGGACTTTCTGGACCGCAACGAAAAGCGGCTGGCGGGGTCAGGGCGGCTGCTGATGCCGTACAAGAACCTCTCCCGGATGGACCCGGCCGAGCGTCAGCGGATCGGCGCGAAGGCCGACGCCCTGCGCCAGGCCATGGGCGCCGTACCGATCTAGGCCCTCGAAAGTCCCAGCTGCACGACGTTGGTGCGTTTGGTCCGGAAGCCGGCTTCGCAATAGGCCAGGTAGAAGCGCCAAAGCTTGCGGAACCGATCGTCGAAGCCCTGCGCCTTCACCTGGTCCCAGACCCCGTCGAAGCGGAACAGCCACTGGTTCAGGGTGTCGGCGTAGCATTCGCCGAAGCGGTTCAGACCGGTCCAGTCGAGTCCGGCGCGATCTGTCTGGGCTTTCAGCTTCTCCTCGCTGGGCAGCATGCCGCCCGGGAAGACGTACTTCTGGATGAAGTCGGCATGGCGACGATAGTGCTCGAAGAATTCATCCTTGATGGTGATGATCTGCAGGCCGGCCCGACCACCCGGTGACAGCACGTCGTGGATCTTGCTGAAATAGGTCGGCCAGTATTCCTCACCGACCGCCTCGAACATCTCGATGGAGGCGACCCGGTCGAACCGACCCTGCACATCGCGATAGTCGATGAGCTGGATGTCGGCCTTGTCGGCCAGCCCCTGCCTGAAAAGTCGTTCGCGGGCGTAGTCGTGCTGGGCCTGAGAGATGGTGATGCCGGTCACCTTGGCGCCGACCTCTTTCGCGGCGAACTCGGCGAACCCGCCCCAGCCGCACCCGATCTCCAGGACTGACTGCCCGGCCTGCAGGTCGATGGAGCGGGCCAGGGTGGCGTACTTGTCGTGCTGGGCTTCTTCCAGCGGTTGGTCAGAGCGCTCGAAGCGGGCAGACGAGTAAGTCATCGTCCGGTCCAGCCAAAGCTCGTAGAACTGGTTCCCCAGATCGTAGTGGGCGTAGATGTTGCGCTTGGATCCCTCGCGGTCGTTGCGCCGCAGAAAGTGGGTCAGGAAGTTCCACGCCTGGACCAGCGGATTGCCGGCCATGAGGCGGCTGATCTGGTCCAGATTCCAGCTGAAGGCTGTCAGCAAGGCCGGCAGGTCCGGGGTGTCCCATTCGCCGGCCATGTAGCCCTCGGCAAAGCCGATGTCCGCGGCTGACATGACGCGACCTACCGCCTTGTAATCTTTCAGGATTAGCTCCGCGGCCGGACCCGGCTGGGCGCCGCGAAACTGTAAGCGCCGGCCACCCGGCATCACGACGTCGAGGTTACCCGTATCCCAGTTGTTGCGCAGGACCTTCATCGCCGTGCGAAAGGCCGCGGGCGCGGCCCGGAAGTCAGGCGTTTCCCACTCCGACGTGGCGTTTGCGGCGATCTCGCTCATGTTCGCTCCGCGTCTCCGAGGAAATATTATCACTGATTGTTGGTTGCGCGAGACCAAGGGTCTCGCCGGCGCTGACCCCGGATTTCGGCCCCGGCGGCCGCGCCCCGAACGGCGCTCCCTTGAGGAAGAGCCGCAAAGCCTCCCAGTGGATGGCCGTCACCACCTTCACCGTTAGAAAGGGAATGGACCAGAAGAGCGCCTTAAGGTGCTGATCATCAAGGACTTCGCGGGTCGCCGACTGGGTGGCGACGAAGTCTGGTTTACCGGCGACCGCCTTGACGATCCGCAGGTCCAGCGTCTCGCCGGGCGCCGAAATGTCGAACCGGTACTCGCCTTCAACTTTGAAGAAGGGGGAGACGTAGAAGGCCTTCGTCGCCCTCTGGGTTTCCCGCGGCCCGCCGGTCGCCGGGATCACATAGGCATGGGTCTGGCCGAAGGTGTTGTTGACCTCATAGATCACCGCCTCAAGTCGGCCATCCGCGGCATGGACGAAGAAAACCGATAGCGGATTGAACACCAGGCCAAGCACGCGCGGAAAGCAGAGCAGACGGATCGTCGCGGCTTCGGCCTCGACGCTGGCCTCAGCCAGGGTGGCGCGAACCCACGGTCGCAACTGTTCGGCCTGACGGTCGCCATGGTCACGGGGACAAAAGCTCATCAGGCCGCGTCGGCCGAGCCGCATCCATTTGAGCCCGGTGAAGGCCTCGTCCAGGCGGTCGACGTCGACCAGCAGCTGGAACAGCCGGTAGCGGAATTCATGAGGACGAGGAGCGAAACGCTTGTGCCAGGTTTCGCCCACATAGAGGGCGGCGGCGGTCACGCGGCGGCTGCCCGGGCCAGGCTGGAAACGGCCCCTTCGAAGCTGGAAACCCGGTGGTCAACGAAGTCCCATGGGACTCGCCCGCCAAGAGCCAGAGCCACCTTTACGCCTGAGGTGATGCCGTCCTCATGGAAGCCGTAGCCCAGCCAGGCGCCGGCGTGCCAGACACCGCCCCGGCCCTGAATGCGCCCGATCCGGCGCTGGGCGGCAAGGGCTGGTGTGTCGAACTGGGGGTGGTCGTAGTCGAACTCGGCGATCACCAGGGCCGGATCGGCCGGCGGCCCGTTGAGGGTGACGAACAGCGGGTCGGCGGTCGTCAGCATCTGAAGGTTATTCATCCAGTAGGTGACGTAAGGCGTTGATCCAGATTGCCTATCGCCGATGTAGTTCCAGCTTCCCCAGGCCGAACGGCGGCCCGGCATCAGCGAAGGATCGCGGTGCAGCACCGCCTTGTTGGCCGAGTAACGGACGGCGCCGAGGAAGGCGCGCTCCTCTGGGTCGGCGTCGAGGAGCCTGAGGCTCTGGTCCGAGTGACAGGCGAGGATGACCTGGTCGAACAGTTCCGGCCCTTGACCAGCCTCCACCAGCACCCCGCCCGGAACGCGTCGCACCGAGGTCACCGGCGCGTTCGTGCGCACCCGGTCGCCGAGCAAGCTGCCGATCTTTTCCACGTAGCTCCGGCTACCGCCGGAAACGGTCTTCCACATCGGCGGCGTGAACTGCAGCAGGCCGTGGTTTTGCAGGAAGCGCAGGAAGCTCTCGGCCGGGAAATCGCCGATCCGGCCCTCGGTCGTCGACCAGATCGCGGCGCCCATCGGCAGCAGGTAGCGGTCGCGGAATCCTTCAGCGAACCCACGCAGCTTGAGATAGGCCCCTAGCGACAGGTCCTTGAGGTCGGTCTTGAGAAGGTCGTTGCGGGCCATGTCGTTGAACCGGCGAATATCGTTGAGCATCCGCAGGAAGGACGGATTCAGCAGATTCCGCTTCTGGGCGAACACGCCCTTGGGAAAGTTCGACGACCACTCCACCCCGCCGCCCGCGCAGGCGAAGCTCATGTCGGTCATCCGCGTCTCGACGCCCAGGCTGTCCAGCAGGCCGACGAGGTTTGGATAGTTCTCTTCGTTGTAGACGATGAAGCCGGTATCGACGGCGACCGGCCCGTCCGAGCAGTCGACGGTAACGGTGTTGGCATGGCCGCCCAGACGGCTGTCCTTCTCGAACAGCACGACCTCATGACTGTCCTTCAGCGCCAATGCGGCGCCCAGACCGGAAACCCCCGAACCGATGACTGCGATTTTCACGAGGGTTCCGTCTCCAATGGCGCGGCTCTCAAGGCCGCGTAAGCTTCCAGCGCACGATCTCGGGCCACGCCGTGATCGACGATGGGCTTGGGGTAGTCCCGACCAAGCGTCAATCCAGCCGCGGCCAGCACATGAGGTACGGCCGTCCAGGGCGCATGGATGACTTTGTTTGGCAGGTTTCGCAATTCAGGGATCCACTGACGCACATAGGCGCCGTCCGGATCGAACTTCTCGCCCTGGGTGATCGGATTGAAGATGCGGAAATAGGGCGAGGCGTCCGCGCCGCTGCCGGCCACCCACTGCCAGTTGGCGGCGTTCTGGGCGACGTCGGCGTCGACCAGGCAGTCCCAGAACCAGGTCTCTCCGCGTCGCCAGTCGATCAGCAGATCCTTGATCAGGAAGCTGGCGACGATCATCCGCACCCGGTTGTGCATGAAGCCGGTCGCCCAGAGTTCACGCATGCCGGCGTCAACGATGGGAAAGCCGGTGAGGCCCTTGCACCAGGCCTCGAAGGGCTTTTCGTTCTCGCTCCAGACGAAGCGGTCCCACTCCGGCCGGAAATTCCGGGTCGGCAGGTCGGGCCAGTGGAAAAGCAGGTGATGGTGGAATTCTCGCCAGCCGACTTCGGCCAGGAACTTCTCGACCTGGGCATGCGGGGCGCCGTGGTGGGCGGCATCCTCTGCGGCGCGCCAGATCTGCCGGGGGCCGATCTCGCCGAAATGCATATGGGGGGAGAGGCGCGAGGTCCCGGCGCGGTCCGGCCGATTACGGTCTTCCGAATAGGCGCCGATCGCGCCGCCCAGAAAATCGTGTAGCGCCGCCTTGGCGCCCGCTTCGCCCGGCGTCCAGTCGGCAAATCCCCTGGACCAGTCGGGTTTGCTGGGATGCAGGTTCCAGTCGGCCAGCCGATCCGATCTGGGCCATGCGGCCGGCGCCGGAATTTCGCTGGGCGCCTGATGCAGGACGAACGCGTCGATCCGCTGGCGCGCCGCGCGCCAGTAGGGGGTGTAGACCTTGTAGGGGCCGCCGGAGCCGGACTGGATTTCCCAAGGCTCGTTCAGCAGGGAGGCGTTGCAGGACAGACACCTGGTTCCGGCCTCGGTCAGCCCGGACTTGATCGCCTTGTCGCGAGCGATGGACCCGGCGTCGTAGAGCCGGTTCCAGTGGACGGCGCCCGCGCCGGTTTCCCCGACAAGACTCGCCAGAACCTCCGCCGCCTTGCCACGGCGCAGGATCAACCGCGACCCGCGCGCCTCAAGGTCCTCGGCCAGCGCCTTCAGGGACTTGTCCAGCCACCAGAGCGACGCCCCTCCCTTCGGTCGCACGCCCTCTGTCTCATCGAGGATGTAGACCGGAATAACCGGTCCCTCGATGGCCATCAGGGCCGGATTGTCGGCCAGCCGCATGTCCTGGCGCAGCCAGAGGAGGGTCGGGGCGTCTTGTCTTGGCGTACTCACGCCAAGCGGTACGCGGACGCGCGCTGCATGGATCACTGATGCCGGTCTTGACCGACCCGGCGTCACGGAGCACAGCCTGCCTCTTATGGACCTAGCCGGCCTTCAGAAACTCCTCGACGCCGTCGTTGGCGCCCGCGTGGCCTGTGTGGGCGACGTGATGGTCGACCGCTTCGTCTACGGCGACGTCAGCCGCACCAGCCCCGAGGCGCCGGTGCCGGTTCTGGCCCTGGGCCGCGAAACAGCCATGCTTGGCGGGGCAGGCAACGTGGCCCGCAATGTCGCCGCGCTGGGCGGCAAGGCGGCCCTGGCCGGGTTGATCGGTGATGACGCCGCCGGCAGGGAGGCGCTGCGGATGATCAGCGCCGAGGCGGGCATGGAGTCCCATCTGATCGCCGAGGCCGGGCGCCCGACCACGGTCAAGACCCGCTACGTCGCGTCGGGTCAGCAACTGCTGCGGGTCGATTCGGAAGACGCCTCGCCCGCTGTCCGCGACACTGAAAAGAAGATCGCGGATTCGGCCCGCTACGCCGCCGAGGGGGCAGGGGCTATCCTGCTGTCCGACTACGGCAAGGGGGCGGTGACCCAGAAGGTTATCGAGGCCTGCCTGGACGCCCGCGCCTCAGGGGCGGTGCTGATCGTCGATTCCAAGGCCCGCAGCTTCGCCCGCTACGGCGCCGCCGACATCGTCAAACCCAATGCCAGCGAACTGTCCCGCGCCACCGACATGCCGACCGAGACCGATGAAGAGGTCGAAGCCGCGCTGAAGCACGCCCTGGACCTGTCGCGCTGCAAGGCCGTGCTGGTCACCCGCGCCGCCAAGGGCATGAGCCTGGCCGTGCGCGGGGAGGGGGTGAAGCACTACGCCGGACGGCCACGCGAGGTGTTCGACGTCTCCGGGGCAGGCGACACCGCGCTCGCCGCCCTCGGTCTGGCGCTCGCCGCCGGCCAGACGATGGACGACGCCGTCAGCTTCGCCCTGCTGGCGAGCGGTGTCGTGGTCGGCAAGGCCGGCACCGCCACGGCAACCCCGCGCGAGCTGGTAGAAGCCGAGATCGCCGCCCACCTGGCCCCCGCCGAGGCCAAGCTGGCCAGCCCGGTTCAGATGGCCCAGCAAGCCGCCGACTGGCGCCGTCAGGGCCTCAAGGTGGGCTTCACCAACGGCTGCTTCGACATCCTGCACAAAGGCCATGTCGCCTACCTGGCCCAGGCCCGCGCCTGGTGCGACCGGCTGATCGTGGCGGTGAACAGCGACAGCTCGGTGCGCGCCCTCAAGGGCGAGGGGCGGCCGGTGAACGACCTGGAAAGCCGGGCCATGGTGCTGGCGGGGCTGGCCGGCGTCGACCTGGTCACCGCCTTCGATGAAGACACGCCGTTGAAGCTTATCGAGGCCGCCCGCCCTGACGTCCTGATCAAGGGCGCCGACTACACCGTCGAGGGCGTCGTCGGCCATGAACTGGTCCAGGGCTGGGGCGGCGAGGTGAAGCTGGCCCCGCTCGTCGACGGCTATTCGACCACCGCCGCCATTGCCCGCATGACTGCCAAGGAAGCCTGAAATGACCCGCCGCATCGTCTTTGTCACCGGCGGGGCCGGCTTCATCGGTTCCAACGTCGTCGCCAGGCTCTGCGAAGACCCGACCCTCGATGTCGTGGTCTGCGACTGGCTGGGCACGGCCGACGGTGGCAAGTGGAAGAATATCGCCAAGCATCCGATCGGGGACTTCGTGCCGCCGGAGGAGATGATGGACTGGCTGGAGAAGCGCTGGCGCGACATCGAGTGCGTCATCCACATGGGCGCCATCAGCTCGACCACCGAGCCCGACGCCGACAAGATCATGCAGACCAACTTCTGCCTGAGCCGCGATCTCTTCCGCTGGTGCGCTGACCGCCAGCGCCGCTTCATCTATGCCTCCAGCGCAGCGACCTACGGCGACGGCCTGACCGGCTTTGACGACAACGACGACCTGGACTCGCTGAAGGCCCTGAAACCCCTCAACGCCTACGGCTGGTCCAAGGCCCTGTTCGATGTCTTCGCCGCCCGCCAGGCCGCCCGGGACTATCATCCGCCGCAGTGGGTCGGCCTGAAGTTCTTCAACGTCTACGGCCCCAACGAGCACCACAAGGACAGCATGAAGTCGGTGGCCGCCCAGATCTTCCCGAAGGTGAAGTCCGGCCATACCGTACAGCTGTTCAAGAGCCATAACCCCGATTACGCCGACGGCGGCCAGCTTCGCGACTTCGTCTATGTCCGTGACGTCGCCGATGTCATCGCCTGGCTGGTGGACACCCCTTCGGTCAACGGCATCTACAATCTCGGCTCCGGCCAGGCCCGCAGCTTCTCGGAGATGGCCCAGGCGGTGTTCAAGGCGGCCGGCAAGGCGCCGCTGATCGACTATGTCGACATGCCCTACAGCATTCGCGACAAGTACCAGTACTTCACCCAGGCCCGCATGGATCGCCTGCGCGAGGCCGGCTACCCGGGCCAGTTCACCCCGCTCGAGGACGGCATCACCGAGTATGTGACGAAGTACCTGGCGGCGCCCGACTCCTATCGGTGAGGCTTCGGTGGCTGACTTCATCCTGCTGATGCATGGCGATATGACCGGGCATGAGACGGGCTGGGACGCCTATTTCACGCGGCTGAATGACCTCGGCGTCTTCCACGGCGGCAGTGCTGTCGGCGACGGCGCGAGCTATCGGCAAAGCGGGGCGCCCGGGCCCGCCGCCGATCACCTGACGGGCTATTTCCGCATCGAGGCCGAGAGCCTCGAAGCGGCGCAGGCCCTGCTGGCGGGCAACCCGGTGTATGAGGCCGGCGGGACGGTCGAGATCCGGTCGCTGCCCCGCGACGACTAGTCGGGAACGGCGTCGTCAGGGCTTAACCCTCAGGCTCCGGCGTGCGAGATTGGAATCATGCCACCGTGGTTGCAAGGACGCCGACTCTGGATCGCGCTGGGCGCCGTGGCGCTCAGCCTCCTGCTGGGTCTGGCCTGGATGGTCTATGGGGTTGATGTGCTCCGCGCCTCCCTAGACCCGCGGGTGCCGTTCCAGACCTATGATCCGCCGGGCAAGCCCGACTATGAACAGGCGCGGGCCTGGGCGCTGATCCCCAAGGCGGCGGACAGGCCGCGGGTCGATGATCCCGCCGCCGACGTCTTTTTCATCCATCCGACCACCTACGACGGCGGCGATCACTGGAATGCCCCGTTCCGCGATTCGAAGGCCACGCGGCTGACCCGCGATGTCATGCTGCCCAACTACGCCGGCCCCTTCGCCAAGGCGGGCCGGGTGTTCGCTCCTCACTATCGCCAGGCGAGCCTGTACGCCCAGCTGACCCTGCGCGAGGACGCCCGCGACGCCCGCGCCTTTGCCTACATTGACGTGCGGGACGCCTTCCGGCTGTGGAAGGCGAAGTACCGCGGCTCCCGGCCCTTCATCCTGGTCGGGGTCGAGCAGGGTGGCCTGCTGGCGGCGCGCCTGCTGGCCGAGGAAATCGCTCCGGACCCCACCCTGATGAAGCAGATGGCGGCCGCCTACTTCATCGAGACGGTGGTGCCCGCCGACGCCTATGGCCCGACCCATCCGCCGCCGGCCTGCACCGCGCGCTATCAGGCCGGCTGCGTGCTCGCCTGGAAATCGGGCGGGGCGGTGGAGCGGGGCCGGATAACGGAGCGGTCGCTCGTCTGGGGCCCGAACGGCGCCCTGGTGAATCTGGCCGGCCGCACGCCGTTGTGCGTCAATCCGCTGACCGGGACGGCGACCAACGAGGACGCGCCCGAGCGCTCCAACCTGGGCGCGGCCAATGCCTCCCGCCTGGCCTGGGGCGAACGTCCGCCGCTGATCGCCCGGGCGGTGCACGCCAGATGCGACGGGGGAATTCTCAAGGTGTCCCGTCCCAGATCCGGGGCGCTTCGGCGCAGCGGCGGCTGGGCGGACCGCCTGAGGATGCCGCCCTACAACCTGTTCTACGGCGACCTGGAAGCCGACGCCGAGGCGCGGGTCGCGGCGTTGCTGGGCGTCCCCGAAGGGGCCAAGGCCGCGCCACCGATCAGCCAGTCGATCTCGGTCGGAACGGTGCCGACCCACAGCATCGACTAGGGTTACCCTGCCAGGGTCTTCAGCCCCGCGTATTGCGGCTGGTCGATGCGAACCTGGTCGATGATCGAGGCTCTCAGGTGGGCCAGCAGAGCCGGATCGGTCGGCGAGATGGCCCCGTCGCGGATCGTCGCGCAAAGCTCGCTGTTCAGCGTCGCCCAGTCGCCGTCGTGGCCAAGCAGGGCCGTCATCCGGGTGACCTGCGCGTCCTCCGCCGCCTGGCCGCCGGCAATTTCGCGCTTGATCGCGGCCAGGGCGTTGACGGCGACGCGGGCATGGAAGGCGTCGCGGTCTTTCAGCTGCGGCGCGGCCCGTTCCTCGATGAACTTTATGACGCTCTCGATCAGTTCGATGCTGGTGGGCTGGCTGATCATGCGGCTTGCTCCAGCAGGGCGACGAGGTCGATTTCGGTTTCGCTGGCCCGGCGGCCGATCATCGCCCGCTCGACCGAGGCGTCGGCGCCGCTGGCATAGGCCATGTACATGGTCAGGCACATGCAGCCCCACTTCAGCGAGCCCAGCATCTCCCAGTAGAGGACGCGTTCGAGGCTGATCTCACGGCCGCCGGCCGCGTGGTAGGCGTCCAGCAGGTCGGCGTAGTCGCCGAAGCCGCCGACCGGCTTTGCGCCGCCGAAGCGCCAGCTGCGGGTGCAGATCCAGCCCATGTCCTCGGCCGGGTCGCCCAGGTGGGCCAGCTCCCAGTCGAGCACGCCGGCCAGGCCCTGCTCGGGGTGGACCATGATGTTGCCATTGCGGAAATCGCCATGCACCAGCACGGGCGTGTCCAGCGCCGGGGCGCGGTCGCGCAGGAAGCGGATGGCGGCCTCGAAGATCGGCCGTTCGGCGCCGGAGCCGCGATAGACGGCCTCATACTTCTCCAGCTCGGTCAGGGCGCTTGACGTGACCAGCTCAGGCAGGCCGTCGGTCGGTACGGCGTGGATCGCCGCCAGCGCCTTGCCGCACTGGGCCGCCAGGCCGGGCCGGATGGCTTCGAAAGGCGGGTCGCGGGCGATGCGCTTGCCCAGGGTCTCGCCCTCCAGCCGGGCCATCACATAGGCCTCGCCGATATCGCTGCCCGGGGCGCTTTCAGCCAGCACCTTGGGAACGATCGCCCCCTGGGCGGCGGCGGCGCGGATCAGAGCGGCTTCGGTCGCCAGGGGCACGGCTGTCCCGCTGCCGGTGGCGCTGGGAGGCTTGCGGCGCAGGATCATCGGCGCGCCGGTGTCGGTCTCGAAGGCCCAGGTTTCCTGGCTGGCCCCGCCGGAAAGGCGGCGCAGGTTGACCACCGTCGTGGCGCCGGCGTCGAGCTGCGGGGCGAGGGGGGCGAGGGCCAGTTGAAGTTCGTCCATGTTTTCGATTCCGACCCTTCACCTACCGTCAGTCAACCAGTTGCAGAGCCCGTCGACCACGGGTATTCGGAAGGCGCTTTCCGGTCTCATCCGTGAAAGGAGTCAACACCATGCAGGCCACCGTCACCCGGTAGTTCGTCGGACGCGAATGGCGCGTCCCGAACCTATTGTCCCCCGCATTGCGCGGGCGACGCCCCATGTCTCCTTTCCTGAAAGCTTCCAATGACCCAGTCACTCTGGCGCCATAGCGACTTCCTGAAACTGTGGGCGGCGCAGGCCGTCTCCGCCTTCGGCTCTCGGATCACCCGCGAAGGCCTGCCGATGGCCGCCATTTTCGCCCTTGACGCCAAACCGGCACAGCTCGGCCTGCTGGCCGCCCTCAGCATGGGACCGGGGGTCATCCTAGGCCTGTTCGCCGGCGGATGGACGGACCGCAATTACCGTCGGCCAATCCTGATCGGCACGGACATCCTGCGTGTGCTGGTCCTGCTCAGCGTGCCCATCGCCGCCTGGATGCACTGGCTGACCATGCCGCAGCTCTATCTGGTGGCCGCCATCGTTGGGGCGGCCGGGCTGATGTTCGCCATCGCCGACCATGCCTACCTGCCGGGCCTGATCGGCCGCGAGCAGCTGATGGATGGCAACACCAAGCTGGGCGTCACCGAGTCGGTGGCGGAAATCGGCGGCCCGGCCCTGGCCGGCCTGCTGTTCAAGTACCTGACCGCGCCTGTCGCCCTGGCGGTCAACGCCGCGACCTACCTGGTTTCGGCGGTCTTCCTGTGGAGCATACGCACGCCGGAGCCGCCGCCGGAGCCGGTCGGCAAGGCCGAGCACCCGTTCTCCGACCTGATGTTCGGCGTGCGAGCGATCCTGGCCCAGCCGCTGGTCCGACCGTTGCTGATCATGACCATCTTCCAGACCCTGTTCAGCAGCTTCTTCGCCGCCCTCTACCTGTTGTTCGCGATCCGGACTCTGGGCCTGACCACGGATCTGCTCGGCCTGGTCATCGCGGTCGGTGGCGGCGG
>JANPKF010000368.1:0-4949 GCA_031425895.1 Caulobacteraceae bacterium
CGACCGGGGAGGGGACAGACACCCTCATCGCCATCGAACGTGTCACCGGTTCGGACTTCGACGATGTGCTGACCGGAAACACGGCCGCCAATGTGCTGAGCGGCGGGCTTGGAGCGGACCAGCTCAACGGTGGCGACGGCAATGACCAGCTGTTCGGCGGCGCCGGCGACGACGTCCTGAATGGCGGGGCCGGTGGCGACACCCTGACGGGTGACGCGGGTCACGACATCCTCACCGGCGGCATGGGCAATGACACCCTGTCCGGCGGGGCCGACAATGACACCTTTGTCGTCCTGAACGACTCCATGCGGCTCAGCACGCTGGGACAGGCTATCGAGACCGACACTGTGCTCGATCTGAGCTTTGCGGCGGGTGACCGCTTCGACCTGTCCGCCGTCGATGCCCGGATCGGAACCGCCGGGGACCAGGCCTTCACCTTCGTCGCCGGCTTCACCGGTGTTCAGGGCCAGGCAACCCTGGCCTACGTTGCCGCTCAAGGCCTGACGATCCTTCGTCTGGATGTCGACGGCGACAAGAAGGCGGACTTCCAGGCCCGGATCAACGGGGACCTGACTGGCACCACCGGCCAGATTGTCCTCCCGTCCGATCCGGACACTACGGGTGGCTGGATCCTCTAGGCCCGGCAAAGGCCCCGCGCCGAAAAGCGCGGGGCCTCCCTTTTCGGGCATGTGTGCCTTGGCGCTGCTTCCTCGCCAGCCACAGCACCGCTTGGAACGGCCTTTGGTCGGTGAGGCTTTAGCCGTCCAGCATGCCCCGCATGATCGGCAGGGCCTGATCCATCATGTCGCCGACGTAGGCTGCGTATGAGGCCGGGGCCAGATCGATGGTCCAGGTCACGAGGGCGCCGGTGGCCGCGGCGCTGACCACGAACGCCGCGCTGTAGCTGCGGAACGGGCCTTCCGGGATGGCGTAGACGAGGCGGCGGGCCTGGTCGTCGCGGGAGACATAGACTTCGCGCGCGACCGCCCCCGTGCCGAAGGTGACGATACGATCGGAGCCGTCCAGCTGCAGGGCGGTTAGGAAGCCGGGGGCGACCCGTGTGTGGACGGCTTCGAAATCGGCAATGGCGTCGCACACGGCGGCGGGATCGGCGGCAAGCTGTATCTCGCGGCGCACCGTGGCGCCGGAGGGGGTAAGGGTCATGGGTCGGTCTCCGTTTGGACCCCGACCATGGCCGGGTCTGACCTCCCGGTCTGGCGGCATCCGGACCGGATGGGTCCCTGGTCTACGGCCAGTTGCCGGCAAGTCTTGGCATGCCGGGCAGAAGGCCGCCCATGGTCAGGGGCGCCTTGCGGGGCCTGGAGCGGATTGCCCATCGGATCGCCAGGGGGATCATTGCCGCGATCAACAGCAGCTTCATAATGATCAGCCAGCCCATCGGGGTCGGCAGGACAATCAGCACATAGACCATCAGGGCCAGCATCGAACCGGCGAAGACCAGCTGGGCCACGTAGCTGCCCGGACTATCGCCGACCGAGGCCTTCGCGTCCGGGGCGTGGGCGATGACCCGGTCGAGGCAGGCCAGGACGAAGGGAATGAAGGTCGGGGAGCGGTCCTCGAAATCGCCGACCGTTCTGAAGTGACCATTGTCGATCAGCAGCCGGGAGCCCTTGCGGGTGGTCAGCTCGAAGACATGCCGCCAGCGCTTCAGGCGGCTGGGGGTGAAGGCAGCCCGCACGGCGCCGACGTCCTTCCACAGCAGGGTCAGGCTGTCCCCGGACGGCCGGATCCAGATGAGGCAGTCGTCCTCGACGCTCCAGACATGCTCGCCCTTTTCGAAGGCGTTCTCGCGTTTTGAATAGGTGGTGATCATCGGCCGGTCCCCCCGTCTGTCGAAGCCCCTCAGCCTCGAACGCGACCTTGAGGTGAACCCGGGCTCAACGCGCCTCCCGAAAAGGGGGCAGGAATGCTTGCCGGGCCTCAAACAAGCGTTCAACATGACCCTAAAATCAGGGGGAACGCCGCGTTCATGGCTGCCGAGAAACACCCAGGCTGGCGCCTTGCCGCCTTCGCGACGCCGGCGATTCCGCTGTCGGCGATGCTGTTGCCGATCACCATCTACCTGCCGAACTACTATGAGAAGGATCTGGGGGTCAGCCTGACGGCCATCGCCCTGGCCGGGTTCCTGGTGCGGATCTTCGACCTGGGGTTCGACCCGGCGCTGGGCTTCGCCATTGACCGGACGCGCACGCCGCTCGGCCGCTTCCGTCCCTGGGTGATCGCCGGCGCGCCGCTGACCATGCTGGCCATCTACATGCTGTTCATGGCCAAGCCGGGCGTCGGGGTGCTGTACCTGACCGTCTGGATGCTGGCCGCCTATGCGGGCCAGTCGGTGGCCTCTCTCGCCACCTACGCCTGGGCGGCGCACGCCGCCCCGGATTACAACGAGCGCTCCCGCATCTACGGCTGGTGGCAGCTGTTCACGGTCATCGGCATGCTGCTCATCCTGACCCTGCCGGTGATCGCCGGCAGGCTGGGGGCCAGCGAGGCGACCGGGGTCCAGGCCATGGGCTGGTTCGTCATCGCCGCCATCCCGATCACCGTCACCCTGGCCCTGCTGTCCATGCGCGAGCCGGTCGTCAAGGTAGCGACACAGGTGATCAGCTGGCGTCACTACTGGGGCATGATCAAGGAGCCCAGCGTGCTGCGGGTCCTGATCGTCGACATCCTGCTTGGCACGGCCCCGACGGTGGCCGGCACCCTGCTGTTCTTCTATTTCGAGGCCGTGCGCGGCTATGGGCGACCCGAGACCTCGGCGCTGCTGCTGGTCTATTTCGTCGGGGCCCTGGCCGGGGCGCCGATCTGGACCGCGCTGGCGAAGCGGATCGGCAAGCACCGGGCGCTGACCGTCGCGGCGATCTTCTATTCTGTGGCCCAGGCCTTCACGATGATCTCGCCGCGCGGCCATGTGGCGGGGATCATTGTCATGTTCATCGCCGGCCTGCCGTTCTCGGCCGGGTCGATCCTGCTCAAGGCGATGATGGCCGATGTCGGCGACCAGGTGCGGCTGCGCACGGGCGTCGACCTGTCGGGCATGCTGTTCTCCCTGCTGACCGGCTCGATCAAGATCGGCACCTCCATCGCCGTGACGCTCAGCCTGCTGATCCTGGGCGGCGTCGGCTTCCAGTCGAAGCTGGGGGCCGGCAACTCGCCCGAGGCGCTGATGACCCTCAGTGTCATGTTCGCACTGTTCCCGGCGGCCCTCGGCCTGATCGCCGCCTGGCTGATCCATGGCCACAAGCTGGACCAGGCGGCCCACGCCCTGGTGCGGGCCGAACTCGACGCCCTCGACGACGCGCCGGTAGGCGGGCCGATGCCGGCCTTCGTCAAGTCGACGCCGGTGGACGTGGCCGAAGACCCGCCGGTCGGGAAGGTCTGACCGCACTGGGAGGCCGGGCCGCTTGAGCGCATAGTGATCGAAGACAAAGGGAGACGTCGAATGACCCGCTCCAACGTGCTCGAGATCGAGCCCCTGTCGCCGGCCATCGGGGCGGTGCTGCGCGGGGTGAACCTCGCCGAGCCGGCCAGCGACGACCTGATCGGCGACATTCGGGCCGCGCTGCTCCGGCATCAGGTCATCTTCTTCGAGGGCCAGGACTTCACCCCGACCCAGCAGCGCGACTTCGCCGCCCGCTTCGGCGACCTGCATGTGCATCCGCTCTACGACCGGGACGAGGGTCACCCGGAGATCATGATCATCGACAATCACGTCGATAATCCCACCGACAACAATTTCTGGCACACCGACGTCACCTTCATCGACACCCCGCCGATGGGCTCGATCCTGGCGGCGCGGCAACTGCCCCCGGTCGGCGGCGACACCATGTGGGCCTCGATGACGGCCGCCTACAACGCCCTCTCAAAGCCGATGCAGAAGTTCCTGCAAGGGCTTGAGGCAGTACATGATTTCGCGTTCGCCTTCACCGCCGAGGGTCTGGCCGGATCACAGGCCGGCCGCGAGAAATACGAGAAGGCCGTGGCCGCCAATCCGCCCGTGACCCACCCGGTCATCCGCAGCCATCCGGAGACCGGCGAACCCGGCATCTTCGTCAACTCGGTCTTCACCCGCCGGATCAAGGGCCTGCGGCGCGAGGAGTCCAAAGCGCTGATGGCCTTCCTCAACAACCACATCCAGCAGCCGGAGTTCGTCGTGCGCTGGCGCTGGCGGCCGGGCGACGTAGCCTTCTGGGACAACCGCAATACCCAGCACCGCGCCGTCGACGACTTCCTGCCGCACCGCCGGATCATGACCCGCGCCACTGTGCTGGGCGACAAGCCGGCGTTCCGCGCGTGACGCGGACGGCCAGCTGTTCCTGCGGCGCCCTGAAGGTGCATTGCGAGGGCGAACCGGTCCGCGTCAGCGTCTGCCATTGCCTGGCCTGCCAGCAGCGGACGGGCAGCGCCTTCGGCGTGACAGCGCGGTTCGACAACGACAAGGTAACTGTCGAGGGGCCGAGCGCGCAGTGGTCGCGGACCGGGGATGAGGGCACGACCGCCGACTTCCAGTTCTGTCCGACCTGCGGATCGACCGTGATGTGGCGCGCGCGGGAGTTTCCCGGCGTCACGGCCGTAGCGGTCGGCGCCTTCGCCGACCCGACCTTCCAGCCGCCGGTCCGCACCGTCTACGAAAGCCGCGCCCACCCCTGGCTGGAGGTTCACGGCATCCAGGAACGCTGGGACTGACGAGGGGACTCAGCGGCAGGCGGCGACGCAGGCCCTGGCCAGTTCCGCCGAGCCGTCGATCAGCGGCACCGCGAGATCGTCGCCCGACAGCACCAGCGGGACCTCCGTACAGCCGGCGATCACCACTTCCGCGCCCTGTTGCTCCAGCCCGCCGGCGCAGGCCGCCATCAGCGCCCGCATTGTGGGGCCAGTTTCCCCCGCCTTGATCCGGTAGAGGATGTCCATGAAGGCGGCCTGCGCCTCGG
>JANPKF010000369.1:0-15861 GCA_031425895.1 Caulobacteraceae bacterium
GAGGTGCGGACCTCGGCCGGGGCGGCCGTGATCTCGACGGTTTCGACGGCGGTCTCTTCCTTGGGGGGCGGCTTGGTGGCGGGGGCGGCCGGAGCGGGGGCCGGGGCGGTCTGGGCCTGGGCGGCGCCGGAGAGGGCAGCCAGAGCAGCGCCGATGAACAGGCAGGACCGGAACGAGGTCAATGGAAGCACTCCCCTGAGCGGGGCGAGGCCCCGAAACTTGAGGACGTTGGCTACAGAGCCGTGCATTCCTGAGGAAGTTACTTCTTGGTCATGATGCAGAATGGCGCGTAATTATCACAGCGCGCAGCATTACTAAAAATTCATCTTGGGTTCGCGCAGGTCTCACCTGAACGGGACGGGGTCAGGGTGTCAGTCCCCGCCTGGCGTAGTCAGCTTCGACCGTGCTGGACAGGGCGCGGGCCTTGGCGAGATCGCTGGTCGCGCGGGACGTCATCGCCAGGCGACGGGCCGCTATGCCGCGACCGAACCAGGCCGAGGCGGAGTCAGGATTGAGGCCGATCGCGACAGTGTAGTCGTCAAAGGCCGCCTGCCACGCGGATTCCCGTAGCGCGACCATGCCGCGGCTGTCGCGATAGGCGCTTTCGTCCGGGGTCAGCCGGATGGCGTCGTCGCAGTCCTTGCGGGCCTTGGGAAGGTCGATGTTGAGGTTGGCCGCCCGGTTCCAGCACAGGGCGTTCAGCAGGACCGGGTAGCTGGGCGCCATCCTGCGTGCCTCTTCGTAGTCGGTCACCGCATCTGTGTAGCGACCGGCTCTTTCGCGAAGGTCGCCCCGCTTCAACCGGGCATCAAAGCCTCCGGGATAGCTGGCAAGGGCGCGGTCGAGCTCGGCGGCCTGGTCGGCGGGGCGGCCTGTAAGGCGGAAGACCTCGGAGCGCAGGTATTCTGAGAAGCCCCGCTGGTCGGCGGTCTGCGCCTTCGCGATCGATGTGTCGAGATCCGCGAGGGCGCCGGCGTAGTCCTTCGCCTTTGCCTTCAGCAGGCCGCGCGTCTGGTATAGCGCCGACGCTTCAAGAGGGTCGGCAAGGCCGCTGGCGATGGTCGCGCTGCAGGCGGCGAGCGCCTTGGCCGCCAGCTGGCTGTCCGTCGACTGGCAGTCCTTGACCTGCGTTTGGTACGTCGGGAAGAGTTTCGACTGGAAAGGGGCGCTGAACTGATA
This sequence comes from Caulobacteraceae bacterium, assembly GCA_031425895.1. Lineage (GTDB taxonomy): Bacteria > Pseudomonadota > Alphaproteobacteria > Caulobacterales > Caulobacteraceae > Caulobacter. The sequence continues at coordinate 1,180 of JANPKF010000369.1, forward strand.
GACGCCGCGCCTCTCGATGCGGGTCCTGGTGTTGTCGTTCCAGATCGACAGCCGGTAGGAGACCGAGCGGCGGTTCACGGACAACTCGACGTAGGGAATCTTCCAGCGCGTGATCCTGACCGCGCCGACCGTCTCGTCGACGTAAGTCCCGTTGGTTTTCAGCGTGCGGCAGAAGCTGGTGGCGTTGCCAACCTCGCTGAGCTGGTAGGAAGGGCAGGGCCCGCCGGCGCTTCCGCCGTACTGGGTATCAAAATAGGGGGTAACCGCGCCGTTGCCGTCCACGTCGATCGAGATGGACGTGAAGATGTGAGACGGCCCGCCGGTGCGAAACTCGATCGTCCGACCATCGTCGACCAGAAGGACCTCATGGCCGGTCGCGGCGTCCTTGGAGATCGAGGTGGTCGTCTCCGCCGCCTGACCGGGAACGACAAACAGCAGCGACGCGGCGATGCCGGCGACCAGAGATTTCCAGCCCATGAGTCTTTTCCCCCAACGGTCCTCTTGTCCACGGCTCCGATGATCCAGACGTCACCGCAGTGAGGGCCCCCAAGATTGATACTAGGTGGCCCCTTGCGTCTGGCAAGCGCCGGCTCCGGAGAGCGCGCCTGCGGGGACGGGGCTAGCGTCCGCCGGCGCGGCGCAGGATGGCCTGCTGCATCAGGTCGACCGGCATGTCGGCTTCGGCCAGGATGGCATCCCTGATCGCGCGCGGCTCGCCGAACAGGTGGCCCTGGCCGAAGGCCATGTCGAGGTCGAGGATGTCGACGATCTGGCGCTCGCTCTCGACCTTTTCGACGATGGTCTCGACGCCGTAGCGGCGGGTCAGGCGGGCGAAGTCGGAGGCGTGGAGGTCCGGCAGGCTGCGGATGATCAGCCGGCCTTCGTTCTCTTCCAGCTGGTCGAGCAGCATCTGGGCGCCGACCTTGATGAACTTGATGTCGGCGCGGGCCAGATCGTTGAAGTCGAGGTCGAGGTCGACAACCTTGTCGAGGCTGAAGCGGAAGCCGAGGTCGGCGAGGCGGGCCATGTGGCGGGCCTCGATCGGGCCGCGCTGGTCGAAGGCGGCCTGGCCCAGTTCGAAGATCAGGGCGCCGGCCAGGTCCTTGTTGGCCGACAGGAATTCCAGGAACTGAGGGAAGAAGCTCTCGTCCGCCAGGGAGGCGAGGGAGATGTTGCAGAAGATGCCGACCTTGCGGTCCTGGCGGGCCAGGCGGCGGACGATCTGCACGCAGCGGAACAGCAGCAGGTTGTCGATGGCGGCGACCAGTCCCATCGGCTCGGCCACCGACAGGTATTCAGCCGGCATCATGACGCGGCCGGTCTCGTCCCGCAGGCGGCTGAAGCTCTCGTAGAAGACCGTGCGGCGCTGGGGCAGGGAGACGATCGGCTGCAGGTAGAGGTCGACGCGGTTGTCGGCGAGGGCGTCGCGGACGGTGTCGAGCAGGGCGGCTGATTGCGGATTGCGCCCGCGGGACGGGCTGCGGGCGGCGCTGACCTGGTGCGTCAGCTGGTCTTCCAGCCGGTCGCTCATCTTCTGGACCAGGTCTTCCAGCTGGTGAACCTCGCTGGTCAGTTCCTCGGAGCGCTGTTTGGCCTCGACGGCTACGGTCTCGACGATCTCGCCCAGTTTGGCGTCCACCTTTTCCAGCTGGTCGGCGAGGATGAGGTTGGCTTCGCGGACGGTGGCGATCTCGTCACCGAGGCGGGCGTTGTCCAGCGCCATGGCGATCAGGCCGTGGAAGGCGAAGCAGAGGCCGAGCGCGCCGATGAAGGTGGCCAGGCCGATGGCCATGCCGGCCTCGTTTCCACGGCCGACCAGCACCGCGGCCACGAGGGCGGCGGCGACGTAGAAGGCGGTGAGGAGCCCGAGGGTAAGCTTGCGCATCGTCTCGCTTTGCGAATCGCCGGATCAGTATCGACGCGCGAGCATCATGGTGTCCAAGGTCTTAACGCCGCATTCGAGTCTTTGGCGCCGATTGTGAAATCTGCATGCGCCTCGCAACCGCATCGACACCGCCGATGCGACCTGATAACGGTTCGCAACTTTTATCGGGATAGCGATGTCGAAGGTTATTTCAGAGCCCGCCGCCACGCCTGACCTGCCGGTCAGGGGCGAGCCGCTGGGCGACGCCAGGGCCAGGCGGCCGGGCGTGATCGTGCGGGTTGACGGAGCGCTGGCCGACGCCGGGGTGCTGGGGCCTGAGGAGCTGGAGCGGCGGCTTCTGGAACTGGGCTTCGTCGAAGGGGCGCGGGTCGAGATCGTTGAGCAGGGCCTTTTCGGGGCCGATCCCATCGCGGTGAAACTGGATGACATGCGGGTGGCGCTGCGCCGGCGCGAGGCGCGGGCGATCGAGGTGAAGTTTGACGAGGTGAAGTTTTGACTGAGGCCGTGCTGAACCCGGTGAGACTGGCCCTGGTCGGCAACCCCAATTCCGGCAAGACCGCCCTGTTCAACGCCCTGACCGGCAGCCGCCAGAAGGTGGCCAACTATGCCGGCGTCACCGTCGAGCGGAAGGAAGGGCATCTGACCACGGCCTCGGGCCGGCATCTGAGCGTGCTCGACCTGCCCGGCACCTATTCCCTGCGCGCCCGCAGCCCTGACGAGGAGGTCACCCGCGACGCGGTGCTCGGCCGCCTGTCCGGGGAGCCGGAGCCGGACGTGCTGATCGCCGTGGCCGACGCCACCAACCTGCGGCTGGTGCTGCGGCTGATCCTCGAGCTGAAGCAGGTGGGGCGGCCGTTCGTTCTGGCGCTGAACATGTTCGACATCGCCCAGCGCCAGGGCCTGCGGATCGACGTCGAGGGGCTGTCGAAGGAACTGGGCGCGCCGGTGATCACTACCGTGGCGACCCGCAAGCGCGGTATCGACGATCTGGTCGCCGCCGCCGAGGCCCTGTTCGAAAAGCACGCCGACAACCCCAACGTCTGGCGCGAGCCGAGCGCCGCCGAAATCCGCGCCGCCCATGGCGAGGCTCAGCGCATCCTGCGCACCTATGTGAAGGCGGCGGAGCGCCCCGACACCTTCACCGGCAAGGTCGATGGGGTGCTGCTCAATCCGGTCGCCGGGCTGGTGATCCTCGGCGCCATTCTGTTCCTTATGTTCCAGGCGGTGTTCACCTGGGCGACGCCGCTGGCCGATGGGCTGGAAGCGCTGGTGCTCGGCTTCGGGGCGCTGGTGGCGCGGGTCATGCCCGATGGCCTGGCCCAGAGCCTGGTGGTCGACGGGTTGATCGCCGGGGTCGGCAGCGTGGTGGTCTTCCTGCCGCAGATCCTGATCCTGTTCTTCTTCATCATCCTGCTGGAAGACACCGGCTACATGGCCCGGGCCGCCTTCCTGATGGACAAGCTGATGGGGGCGGCGGGCCTGCACGGGCGCACCTTCCTGCCGCTGCTGTCGAGCCTGGCCTGCGCCATTCCCGGCATCATGGCGACCCGGGTCATCGACCAGAAGCGCGACCGGCTGACCACCATCCTGGTCGCGCCGCTGATGACCTGCTCTGCCCGTATCCCGGTCTACACCCTGATCATCGCCGCCCTCATCCCCAACGAGAAGGTCTTGGGCTGGATCAGTCTGCAGGGGCTGGTGATGTTCGGCCTCTACGCCAGCGGCATCGTCGCCACCCTGGTGGTCAGCTTCATCATCCAGCGGCTGTTCTGGCGCACGCGCAGCGAGCCCTTCATGATGGAGATGCCCGCCTACAAGACGCCGGACGCCATGCAGGTGGCCCGCCAGCTGTCACAGCGGGCCTGGATCTTCATCGAGCGGGCCGGGCGGATCATCCTGCCGCTGATGGTGCTGGTCTGGATCCTGTCGACCTTCCCCTATCCGCCGGAAGGCGCGACCGGGCCGGCGATCGACTACAGCTTCGCCGGCCGGATCGGCCACGCCATCCAGCCTTTCCTGGCCCCGATCGGCTTCAACTGGGAAATGTCGGTGGCGCTGATCCCCGGCATGGCCGCGCGCGAGGTGGCCGTGGCGACGCTGGGCACCATCTATTCGGTCGGCGACGTCGAGGGCACGGGCCTGTCGGTGCTGGAAGGCATCGTGCGGACGCAGTGGTCGCTGGCCACCGGCCTGTCGTTCCTGGCCTGGTACGTGTTTGCGCCGCAGTGCGTGGCGACGCTGGGCGTGGTGAAGCGCGAGACCAACAGCTGGACCTGGCCGACGGTGATGTTCGTCTACATGGTGGCGCTGGCCTATCTGGCGTCGTTCATCACCTACAACGTGGCGAAGGCGCTGGGCTGGGGCTGACCGCAAAAAGGCCTTGGATTGACGGTCCAGAGGCGGCACACCGCCACTGCCCCTTGTAAGGACCTGCCGTGCTGAAAGCTTCTTCCCTGTCCGCCGCTTTTGCGGTGCTGGCCACGATCCTGCTGGCCGGGCCGGTCGCCGCCCAGCCGAAGGTGCCGGTCTTCGCCGAGGGCCGCACCCTGGGCGATCCCAGGGCGCCGGTGACGATGCAGGCCTATCTGTCCTTCGGCTGTTCGCACTGCATCGACTGGTACGGCAAGGCGCTGCCGGAGCTGAAGCGCAAGTACATCGACACCGGCAAGGTCCGGCTGGTGTTCGTCGAGTTCACGGCCGGTCACGCCAACCTGGCCCGGGCCGGCGTCGCCGCCGCGCGATGCGCGCCGAAGGACAAATACTGGGCGGCGACCGATGCCCTGTTCGGGACGCAGCCGAAGCTGCTCAAGGGGCCCCGCGACGAGGACGAATACGGCCAGCAGCTGCTCGATACCGCCGGCTGGGCGCGCGAGGCGATGGCCAGGACCGGCATCGACATGAAAGCCTGGGAGGCCTGCGACAAGCAGGCCCAGCTGACGGCGCTTGAGGCGCGGATGGAAAAGGCTCTGGCGCAGTACCCCGGCTATGAGGGTGGCACGCCGGTCTTCGTGTTCAATGGCGAGCCGGGCGATGGGGGGACGCTCGACTGGGCGGAATACAGCATCAGCCGGGCCAGCAAGGCGGCCGGCACGCCGCTGACCACGGCCGACACCTACGACCTGTTCTGCGCCGGCGGTCTGACCCCCGCCGGGGGCGGCGAGGCGCAGACCTTCGAGCAACGCTGGAGCCGCAAGGGGACGCTCTGGCGGCTGACGCGCGGACCGTCCGGGGACAAGGGCGCGCCGGCGGCGATGGAGGCCGGGGCGCAGGTTCTGGACGATGGGGCGCGGCGCTACCGGCTGGACGGAGAGGGCAACCTGACTCTGAAGGCGGGCGAGGGCGCGACCCTGGACGCCGCCTGCGCGCAGATCGTGCCGACGCCGTTTCCCGGCTAGGTCGCGAGTTGGTCCAGGTGATTGGACCAACTTTTAAGGCGTGGTAGACTTTCACCATGACCGTGCACGTCAACATCGCTCGCGCGAAGGCTACGCTTTCGGAACTGATCGCTCGCGCCGAAGCCGGCGAGGAGGTCGTTCTTACCCGCCATGGCAAGGCCGTTGCGCGCATAACCCCTGAAGGCGGGCCCGTGAACAAGCCGGACCGGATCCCGGGGGCCTGGATGCATCTTGGGGTTATGGAAGCCGAAGATGGGGCCTTCCATTCCGATCCTGAATTGGTGGAGGCCGCAGAAGCTGCCGACGAGGACGAGTACTACCGGCCGTGAGCCTGCTGTTGGACACGCATGCTCTGGTCTGGTGGCTATTGGCTCCTGACCGGCTCTCCAAGCGGGCGCATGACGCTATCCGGAATGGTGGGACAACGGTCTACGTCAGCACCGTCAGCATCTACGAGATCGACTACAGGCGCGCCAAGGCCCGCGCCGCCGGACTGCGAGCGCAGGACAGCCTGCTCCTCCGCATGCCAGCGAACATGCCGGCTAACCTGCCGTTGCTCGATCTGACGCTTTTGGACGTGACCGCGGAGGCGGCCTGGCGCGCTGCTCGGTTGCCGCTTCATCACAAGGATCCCTGGGACCGAATCCTTGTCGCCCAAGCCAACCTTCTCGACGTCGACCTGGTGACCAGCGACAGCCAGATAGCCGTCTACGACGTCAATATTCTGTGGTGAACGCCTAGCGCGTCGGAACAGGCGTCTCGCCGCGGTAGTCGTAGAAGCCGCGGTTGGACTTGCGGCCCAGCCAGCCGGCCTCGACGTACTTCACCAGCAGAGGGCAGGGGCGGTACTTGGAGTCCGCCAGACCTTCGTGCAGCACGTTCATGATGCTCAGCACGGTGTCCAGGCCGATGAAGTCGCCCAGTTCGAGAGGGCCCATCGGGTGGTTGGCGCCGAGCTTCATGGCGGTGTCGATGCTCTCCACCGTGCCCACCCCTTCATACAGGGTGTAGATGGCCTCGTTGATCATCGGCACCAGCACGCGGTTGACGATGAAGGCCGGGAAATCCTCGGCGTTGGTGGTGGTCTTGCCGAGACTCCGGGCGAAGTTGACCGCCGTTTCATAGGTGTCGACGTCGGTGGCGATGCCGCGAATGACCTCGACCAGCTTCATGAGCGGCACGGGGTTCATGAAGTGCAGGCCGATGAACCGCTCGGGCCGGTCGGTCGTCGAGGCCAGGCGGGTGATCGAGATCGATGAGGTGTTGGAGGCCAGCAGGGTGTGCTCGCCCAGGTGCGGCGCCAGGCTGCGGAAGATGGCCTTCTTGATGTCTTCGTCTTCGGTCGCCGCCTCGATGGCCAGATCCGACGCGCCGATCAGGGCGACATCGTCGGTCTGCTTGATCAGGGCCATGGCCGGGGCGACGGCGGCGGCGTCGATGACGCCACGGGCCGCCTGGCGGCTCATGTTACGCTCGATGGCGCCGAGCGCCGCGACGATGCGCGCCGGGTCGAGATCGTGCAGCCGCACTTCGTAGCCGGCCAGCGCACAGACATGGGCGATACCTGAGCCCATCTGGCCGGCGCCGATCACACCGACCGACTTGATTTGCGTCATCGACGACACCTTCCAAAGGCCCTTTACGGGGAGCCGTTCATTCCGGGTCGGACCTTCTAGCACACCCTGCGCCGGGTTCGCCAAGTCTTTGCTGCAATGCAGCGAAACCCCAGCGCAAATAAGGGTTTGGCGGCCTCACGGCGGCGCGCCCGATGTTACCAAGACTTAATGCCGCCGTCCGCATCCGTTCGCAGATCCCATGTCCTCTACCCCTGTGTAGACGGCGTCAAAGCGCCCAACTTTTCCTCCCCCGGAAACAAAGAAAGACCTTGTCATGAACCGCATCATCCCCCTCGCCGGCGCTCTCTTCATCGCCGTCGCCGGCGTCTCCGCCGCCAGCGCCAGCCCGGCGTCCGACGCCTGGGTGGCCAGGACCAAGGCGGCTCTGCAGGCCAAGGTCGAGGCCGCCGGCCTGGCCGACGACGGCAAGAGCGTGAAGATCCGTCTGCGCCTCGGCTCGGCCGGTCCGAGCAGCGTCACCATCGCCCAGACCAGCGGCTCGGCCGACTTCGACACCGCCGTGAAGGGCGCGGCCAAGGATACCGACGTGGCCCGTCCGCCTGCCGACCTGGTGGGCCGTGAAGTCACCTTCACCCTCGGCCAACCATAGCGGCATTTGCTGGACGAGCCCGTCCTGGCGGCGGAACCGCACACACTTCCGCCTGACGGGCTCGGAGAACAAACGTCGGCCGACGGCCAAGGCCTCAGGCCAAGGCCGGCGTTTCTACGGGGAGGGGGTCTGGGGCCCCCTCCCCGTTTCCATTCCTGGGTTCAGGTTGCGCCCGGGCCCAGGGCGGAGCGGGGCGGACCAGCCCCTCTTGCTTCCCTCAGGTATTTCGCCTATTTCTGTCATAACAGAAACAAGTGAATTGCCATGCAGATCACCCCCGCCATGCGCCGTTACGTCCTGCATTGGGGCGAGATGGGTCAGCGTTGGGGCGTGAACCGCACCGTCGCCCAGATCCACGCCCTGCTGTACCTGGCCGAAGCGCCGCAGAACGCCGAACAGATCGTCGAAGCGCTCGGCGTCGCCCGGTCGAACGTCTCGACCAGCCTCAAGGAACTGATGGGCTGGGACCTGATCAGGCTGGTCCATCTGGAGGGTGACCGCCGCGACCATTTCGCCGCCCGCACCGATCCCTGGGACATGCTGGAACTGATCGTCGAGGGCCGCAAGCGCCGCGAGATCGACCCGACCCTGGAGATGCTGGGCGCCTGCGTCACCGAGGCCGCGAGCGACAAGGCCACGCCCGCCTACGCGCTGGACCGGCTGAAGACCATGCAGGGCTTCCTGGTCCAGCTCGACGGCTGGCACCGCCAGATGCGTGATGTACCGAGGCCCACCCTGATCAAGCTGATCGCGCTGGGCGGGCGGATCGCCAAACTCATCGGACGCTAGAGGGGAGGGCTGGTCATGGGGACGCTGGCGGGTTGGGTTGGTCGATACGGGGTCCGGCCGGCGCGGCGTCGACGGCAATTGGCGACCCCCGCGATGCTCGACTTCCGCCGCCTGGTCGGCGAGGCGGCCTGGAGCCGCCTGCCGCTGGCGGTGCGGGAGCGGTTCGGCCTCCACCGGGTGGGCGAGGAGATCACCTATCCGGGCGAGATGACCGTCCGCGCCAGCCGCTTCGGCCGGCTTCTCGCCCAGGCCTGCCGCCTGATCGGCACGCCGCTGGCGCCATGGACCGGCGAGGCCGTGCCCATGCGGGTGGTGGTGCGGATGGAGGCGGGCGGGGTAGTCTGGGACCGGTGGTACAGCTTCGCGGGCCGTCCCGAGGTCCTGGTCACCTCGCGCAAGCAACTGGGCCAGGCCGGCGAGCTTCTGGAAGTGGCGCGCGGCGGCCTCGGCATGCGCTCGGACGTCACCGTGGAGGACGGCGCCCTGCATTTTCGCGGCAGGGGCTATGTCTGGGTGTTGGGGCCGCTGGTGATCCCGCTGCCGACCATCCTGACGCCGGGCGTGGCGCATGTGGTGCACACTGACCTGGGCGGCGGGTGTTTCCGGTTCGCCATGAGGTTCGTGCACCCCTGGTTCGGGGAGACGATCTTTCAGGAGGGAGTCTTCGTCGATCCGTAGAGGGCGGTGGGCGCCCGCCAGGGGCTATTGCGTGAGCCGCACGACGCCGCTGCTGGCCTTGTTGCCGACGCCGCTCGGCACCGGCACGTTGGAGCCGGCGTAGTTCTTGTTGATCACCAGGTCGGGATTGTCGCGCAGCATCATCGAGCGACTGACGATGACCGTCCAGGCGGACTGGTCGGCGACCTTGTTGGCGCCCCTGACCAGCAGTTCGGCATTGGGGATGTATACCGTGCCGAGCAGCTCGCGGGCCGAGCTGGAAGAGATCTCGAAGGTGTTCTGGTTGTCTCGCGTGGTGGCGATGACGAAGCCGGCGTAGGCCCCCTGGCGACGGCCGCGCAGGTTGACTGTTGAATTGTTCTTGAACTGGAACTGGGCGTCCTTGCCGAAGATCAGCACGACGTTGTCGCCAACCAGTGTGGCGCTTTCCTTCAGTTCCAGTTTGCCCTTCTGGAAGTAGTGCTCGCCGGGCAGCAGGGTGATGGTCGAGGACTTGACGGCGCTGATGTTGCCGCAATGAATGCCCGGTAGCAGGACGACCGGCAGCAACTCGGCCACCAGGTCGAGCGGCGAGCAGAGGCCGCCCGGCGGATTGATAGCCATGGTCGAGAAGGGATCGTCGATGACCGGGGCGTCGGTCTGCGGGGCCGGGGTGATGAGGCCACTGGCCAGGCCGGAAGCCTGGACGACGCCGGCCGAAAGGCTGGCCGACTGCTGCACCTTCACGTCCGAGTTGGAGTGGATCAGGCAGCCGGGCGCCAGAACGGCGGCTGAGTCGCGCATCTCAATCAGGTCTTGCTTGTCCTCGCCGAAGTTGAGCACGCAGAGCGGCGTCGTTCCCATCTGCTGGGCGTTGGCGGTGATGGTGAAGTTCCATCCGCCGGGCGGCAGCATGTTGGCGAAGAAGCTGTTGCGGTTGACGGTGAGCTGAACCTGGACGAGGCCTTCCTCGGTGTCGGGGGTGACCGAGGCGGTGTAGGTCAGCCGGCCGGCCAGATCAGCGACCTGGGCGGCAATGGCGGCCTTGGTCCGCTCCGCCAGGCCGTTGTTGTCGGCCATGCCCAGCTGTTTGGCGGCCATCAGGGCGGCGCCATCGGCGACGTCCTGCAGCTTTTGCTTGTCAGCGCTGACGCTGGCCAGGTCGATGCCGCCAAGAGCCAGGATTGCAATGACCGGCATGGCCAGCGCGAAGGTTGTAATGACATTCCCGCCCTGGTCCACTTGCAGGCGAAGCGCCAAGCTGAGCAGACGACGCCACGCCGACATCAGGGCGTATCCGGCGGGTTGGCGGCGGCCTCGACCGCGGCGGCGAAGGCGGCGGCGGCCTCGCGCAGTTCGGGATTGCTCCCCAGGGCCTGGCCGAGGAAGCGGGACCCTTCGCGAGCCACAGCCTTCAGCGCTGCGTCGGCTCTGGACCGGTCCTGGCCAATGCGGCCGCGCTCTTCGATCAGGAAGGTCTCGTTGGCGCAGGTCCGATGCACATAGCGGACCTGGTAGTTGAGCAGCCGCCAGTTGATCGGCTTGGCGATGAAGGAGGTCGCCCCGGCGTCAAAGGCGCGGTCGATGGCGGCGGTGTCCTCCCGGCCGGTGACGACGATGACCGGCAGATGCTCCGTCTTCGGATCGGCGCGCAGCCGGCGCAGCACTTCGAAGCCGTCGACGCGTGGCATGTCGAGGTCGAGCAGCACCAGATCGGGACTGTCGGCAGCGATGGCCGCCAGGCCCTCGGCCCCGTCGGCCGCCGTCGACAGCTGCATGTGCTCGGACGCCAGATGCACAGAAGCGAACTCGCGCAGGATAGGATCATCGTCGACGAACAGCAGACGAAGATCGGCCTGCGCCGAGTAGTAGAAGGCCCGCCGAAGCTGGACCCGCGCCTCCATGAGCGCCCCCCTCTTTCAACTTTGAGCCTCCACATTAAGCACAAGGAAATTAATGGGACGTAACGTCGCAGTGGACTTAAGCCACGGACAAAATGGAACTTTTGCCGATCTCGAAGTCGGGGTCCCGACACAGAAGCTCGATTCGCACGCGGCTGGCCCTTCTGGTGCTGGCCTCGGTGGGCGTGGCCGTGGCCGTGATGACGCTGGTCAGCGCCGTTCGCGATGGTCGCCGAGAGGCCGCCCTGCAGCTGGAACAGTTTCGCGCCGCCGCCGCTGTCCTGGCCTCGACAGGCGCCGAGGCGACCGCCGAGAAGAGCGCCTCAAAGGCCTATCGGTCGCTGCGCGCCATCAACCTGCTGCCGGGCGTTTCCTATGCCCGCATCGAGACGCTCGACGGGCGCACACTGGCCGAGACGGGGTCCGGCGCGCGGCTCAGCCGCGATGTGCAGGTGGGGGGAAAGGACAGCGCCTCGACCGCATCCCTGCTGCGGTCCGGTACGGTCGAGGTCAGGGCGCCTGTCATCCATGGTCGCCAGCCGGTAGGCGAGGTGGTGTTGCTGGGCCAGACCAGCGGCATCTTCGCCCGGCTCGGGGGCGCGCTTGTCGTCAGCCTGCTGGCCGGCGTGTTGGCGGCGCTGGTCGGCCTGCTGGTGGCCTGGCGGCTGCAACGGCGGATTACGGCGCCGATCCTGTCGCTGAAGGACAGCATGGCCGCCGTGCGGGCGACGCACGACTACGACAAGCCAGCAGAGGCGCACGACCGGGCCGACGCCGAGATCGCCGAACTGGTCGATGGCTTCAACGCCATGCTGGCCGAGGTGCGCAGCCGCGACCGGGAAATCGCCGGCCATGTCGAGGGACTGGAGCGAACCGTGGCGGTGCGCACCGCCGACCTGCGGGTGGCCAAGGACGCGGCCGAAAGCGCCAATGCCGCCAAGAGCGACTTCCTGGCGACCATGAGCCACGAAATCCGCACGCCGATGAACGGCATTATGGTCATGGCCGAGATGCTGGCCGCCGGCGACCTGCCGGCCCGGCAGCGGCGGTTCGCCGAGGTGATCGCCAAGTCGGGCTCCAGCCTGCTGGCCATCATCAACGACATCCTCGATTTCTCGAAGATCGAGGCCGGCAAGATGGACCTGGAGGCGGCGCCGATCGATCCCGCCGAGATCGTCGAGGACGTCGCCAGCCTGTTCTGGGAACGGGCCCGCTCGAAGGGCCTGGATATCGCGGCCTTCGTCGATCCTGCCACCCCGGCCAGGGTCATGGGCGATCCGACGCGCCTACGGCAGGTGGTCGGCAACCTGGTCAACAACGCCATCAAGTTCACCGAGGCCGGCGGGGTGATGATCACCGTCGAGCCTTATGAGGGCGGCATCCGGGTGCGGGTCCGCGACAGCGGCATCGGCATCGCGCCCGACAAGATCGGCAGCCTGTTCGGGGCCTTCACCCAGGCCGACCAGTCGATCACCCGTCGGTTCGGCGGCACGGGCCTCGGCCTGGCCATCTGCAAGCGTCTGGTCGAGGCGATGGGCGGCGAGATCGAAGTCGCCAGCCAGGTCGGCACAGGCTCGGTGTTCGGATTCTCGGTCCCGCTGGAGACGGTGGAAGCAGCCCCGGCTTGGCCGCGGCTGGACGCCGTCGGTCCGTCGCGAGTTGGATTGTCGCTGGCCGGGCCCTGCACCCGGGCGGTGGCGACGCGCTACCTTGTGGCCGCCGGCATGACGATCCAGGCGCTGGACGAGCCGGGCGCCGCGCTGGTCATCGCCGATCCGTCGGCGCTGGACGGCGTCCGCCCGCAGGCGCCGACCCTGGTGCTCGGCGAGTACGGGGATCCGAAACCGGCAGCCCTGACCAGGTCCGGCAAGGCCGACGCCGCGCTGATCCAGCCGCTGCGTCGGGGTGATCTGATGCGAGCCCTGGCCCAGGTGGCGGCGGGCGAGGCCCTGACCGATCCGGGCGAGGCGCAGGCGGCGCAGGCCTCCGCCGCCTTGCCCGGCTTCGTCGGCCGCCGGGTGCTGGTCGTCGATGACAGCGCCGTCAACCGCGAGGTGGCGATGGAGGCCCTGTCGCGGCTGGGGGCCGACTGCGACACCGCCGAGGATGGCCGCCAGGGCGTCGAGGCGACGCTGAACGGCCGCTATGACCTGGTGCTGATGGACGGCTCCATGCCGGAGATGGACGGCTATGAGGCGGCGCGCGAGATCCGCAGCCGCGAGCAGGGCCGCCGCACCCCGATTGTCGCCCTGACCGCCCATGTGGTCGGCAGCGCCGCTGACCAATGGCGCGAGTCGGGGATGGACGATGTGCTGCACAAGCCGTTCACCCTGGCCGGGATGGCCGCCGTCATGGCCCGCTTTGTCGAGCCCTCGGCCGCGATGGCCCCCTCGCAGGCCCCGGAACCCGAAGCGCCAACCGGGATGGCCAGCGACCTGCTGGACCCGGAAGTCACGTCGGAGCTGGCCCGCATGGCCGCGTCCGGCAAGGGCGACTTTGTCGAGCGCGTCCGCCTGCTCTATCGCGAGAACGCTCCGCCGGCCGCCCAGGCCTATCAGGAGGCAGCGCTGGCCGGCGATGTCGACGGCGCCGCAAGGGCGGCGCATGCCCTGAAGTCGATGAGCCTCAATATCGGGGCCCGGGCCGTGGCCCAGACCTGCGCCGAGCTGGAAGGCCGGGCCCGTGACGAGGGTGTCGTCGATGTCGCCGCCGGCCAGGCCCTGCAGAACCAGCTGGCCGCCACGCTGGCGGTGCTCGACGCCCATGCCCCGGCTCCCAAGGCCGTCCCCGGTCTGTCGTCGGAAGATGCGGCCCTGACCCTGGCGCTTGCGAAGGCCGCCGAGCGCGGCCAGTTCAGCCTGGCCTATCAGCCGCAGTTCAGCCGCGACGGCCAGTCGGTGACCGGCTGCGAGGCCCTGCTGCGCTGGACCCATCCGACCCAGGGGCCGATCGGTCCCAACCGCTTCATCCCTCTCGCCGAGAAGGCCGGGCTGATGGGCCCGATCACCCGCTGGGTGATGCAGCAGGCGATGTCCGACACCCTGCATCTCGAAGGGCTGCCGGTCAGCATCAACGCCAGCGCCCTGGACGTCGCCGATCCCAGCTTCGTCGACGACCTGTCGGCGATGATGCTGAAACACGCCTTCCCGGCCGGGCGGCTGGAGGTGGAGCTGACCGAAACCGCCGTGCTGGCCGACGAGGACGAGGCCAAGCGGGCCATCGACCGGCTGCAGGCGCTGGGCGTTTCGGTGGCGCTGGACGATTTCGGGATGGGCTACACCAGCCTCAACCAGCTGCGGCTCTATCCGTTCAACAAGCTGAAGATCGACCGCTGCTTCATCATCGGCTGCCCCGGCGACACCACCAGCGCCACCCTGGTGCATGCGGTGATCAGCGTCGGCCGGGCGCTGGGCATGAAGGTGGTCGCCGAGGGGGTCGAGACCGAGGAGCAGCGCAAGTTCCTGGCTGTCGCGGGCGTCCACGCCTTCCAGGGCTATCTGTTCGCCAAGCCGATGCCGATCGAGCATCTGGCGGCGCTGTGGCAGCGGCGGCTGGTCAGCCGGGCCGGCTGACGGCGAATCGTCTAGCATTGAGGGGTTGGGCGAGGGAAAACAGATGCCGGACGGCAAGCCGACAACCCTGCGGACGCGGCTCTATCGCCAGCTCGACCCCGAAGCGCGCCGGTCCGGCCTGTCGCCGACCAACTGGGCCCTGGCGATCTTCATTGTCTTTGCGTCCGCCGTGGCCATCGTCGCCACCGAGCCGACCATCCACGACCGCAATGCCCGGCTGTTCTTTCTCGCGGAATTCGGCTTCGGAGGCGTCTTCG
>JANPKF010000370.1:0-12826 GCA_031425895.1 Caulobacteraceae bacterium
GCTGAACCCTGACCCATTGAGCCCTGGCGGCTGGATCCCGGCATTGGCTTGCGCCGAACTCCGTTTCGCCGTGATGAGCGGGTTGAAACAACAGTCGATGTCGATGGGCACTAAGCCCCGCAGCTCACGCGCCACGCTCGATGAATATGTCTAGACATATTGATTTTCGGCCTCTTTGACCGCGCAAATGGCGTGCGGCGCCTTTGCGCGCCCGATGTAGGCTTCACCGACGACAATTCGACCCACATTCGGCGACAGTCGACCTACAGTCCGACCTACACGCCGGGCTACATTTCCGGGACGTCAGCCCACACCGAAGGCACGGATATTTCAGCATTTTCAGCCGCCGAAAACGTCATTGGCGCCTTCACACCGAGCGACGCGGTATAATTGTAGGCCGCTTCGATAAGCGGCAGGGCTACGGCCGGGCGGGCGCTTCGGCCGGCTTGGCTGGCGGCGCTGCGGCCTTGGCGGGCGGCGCGGCGGGCTTGGCGACTTCCTTGGCCGCCGGCGGGGCCTGGTCCGCCACGGCGCGATCACCCAGGCGGTCACGCTGCTGCTGGGCGGCGGCCTGGCGCTTCGACCATTCCTCGCGGCTGACCCCCTCGGGCCGGCCGGTCAGGGACGGGATATACAGCGGCGTGGCGCAGGTGCGGGTGGCGGCGTCCCACCAGCGCTGCTCGCCCTCGCACCGCTTGGCCGGCCAGACGTAGAAGATCTGATAGCCCCAGACGGCAATCACCCCGACAACGAAGATGCCGAGGAAGATCCATTTGAGGCGGGTGATCGTATTGTTCATGGGCCAGCGCTCTAGCGGAATTGGCCCGCTCAGGCCAGTCGGGGCTTTACAGGCGTTTTTCTGCCCAACCTGACCCTTGGGGAAACTTGCATTGCGCCGCCAAGCTAGTATCAGCCTGACCGCGCAAGACTTTTCGCAACGCAACACGGGCGGACAATACCCATGAAGGTGCTGGTCCCGGTCAAACGGGTTATCGATTATAACGTCAAGGCGCGGGTCAAGGCCGATCAGAGCGGCGTCGACCTGGCCAACGTCAAGATGAGCATGAACCCCTTCTGCGAGATCGCGGTCGAGGAAGCTGTTCGTCTGAAGGAAAAAGGCGTCGCCACCGAGGTGGTCATCGTCTCCATCGGCCCGGCTCAGGCCCAGGAAACCATCCGCACGGCGCTGGCCATGGGCGGTGACCGCGGCATCCTGGTCCAGTCCGACGCCGACCTCGAGCCCCTGGCCGTCGCCAAGCTGCTCAAGGCCGTCGCCGAAGAGGAAAAGGCCGACCTGGTCCTGATGGGCAAGCAGGCCATCGACGGCGACAACAACGCCGTCGGCCAGATGCTCTCGGCCCTGCTCGGCTGGCCGCAGGCCACCTTCGCCGCCAAGCTCGAAGTCGCCGGCGGCAAGGCCACCGTCACTCGTGAAGTCGACGGCGGCGTGCAGACCGTTGAAGTGACGATCCCGGCGGTCATCACCGCCGACCTGCGCCTCAACGAGCCGCGCTACGCTTCGCTGCCGAACATCATGAAGGCGAAGAAGAAAGAGATCGCGGCCAAGACGACCGCTGATTACGCCGTCGACGTCGCGCCGCGCCTTAAGGTCGTGAAGGTCACCGAGCCCGCCAAGCGCACGGCTGGCATCAAGGTCGAGAACGCCGCCGAACTGGTCAACAAACTCAAGACTGAAGCGGGGGTGCTCTAATGGCCGTCCTGGTCGTCGCCGATAACGACAACGCGCACCTGCGCGACACCACCAACAAGACCGTCACCGCCGCCCTGGCCCTGTCCAGCGACGTCGACGTGCTGGTCATGGGCTCGGGCGCCAAGGCCGTCGCCGACGCCGCTAGCAAGATCGCCGGCGTCCGCAAGGTCCTGCTGGCCGAGAGCGCCGATCTGGGCCACGGCGTCGCCGAGGCGCAAGCCTCGACCGTCGAGGGCCTGATGGGCGGCTATGACGCCGTCCTGATCCCGGCCACCTCGGGCGGCAAGAACTACGCCCCCCGCATCGCCGCCCACTTGGACGTCGCGCCGATCAGCGAGATCGTCGAAGTGGTTGACGCCAACACCTTCGTTCGCCCGATCTACGCCGGCAACGCGCTGGAGACCGTTCAGTCCTCGGACGCCAAGAAGGTCATCACCGTCCGCCCGACCGCCTTCAAGGCGGCCGAAGAGGGCGGCTCGGCTTCGGTCGAGACGGCTACGGCCGGCACGGCCGATGGCGGCGCCAGGTTCGTCAGCGAAGAGATGGTCAAGTCCGACCGTCCCGAACTGACGGCGGCCAAGATCGTCGTCTCCGGCGGCCGCGCCATGGGCTCGGCCGAAGAGTTCGGCAAGGTGATCGAGCCCCTGGCCGACAGGCTGGGCGCCGCCGTCGGCGCCTCGCGCGCCGCCGTCGACGCCGGCTACGCCCCGAACGACTACCAGGTCGGCCAGACCGGCAAGGTCGTCGCCCCGGCGCTGTACATCGCCATCGGCATCTCGGGCGCCATCCAGCACCTCGCCGGCATGAAGGACTCGAAGGTCATCGTGGCCATCAACAAGGACGCCGACGCGCCGATCTTCCAGGTCGCCGACTACGGCATCGTGGGCGATTACAAGACGATCGTTCCCGAACTGATGGCGGCGCTGGGCTAACCAGCCTTCGCTGAACAGATCGAGGGCCGGGCGGCGACGTCCGGCCCTTTTTCTTGTCAGGCCAGGATCGCCCGCGCCCGGGCTTCGTCCCGGTGGATCTGCTCGACCATCAGCTCAATGCTGCCGAACTTCTCTTCCGGCCGCAGGAAGGCGTGAAGTTCCGTCTCGATCACCTGGCCATACAGGTCCTCGTCGAAATCGAAGATCCAGACCTCAAGCCGGGTCTCGACCTCGCCCGTCGTCGGGTTGTTGCCGATGTTGGCGACCCCCGGCAGCAGGCGACCACCGGGCAGCCGGGTCTTCGTCGCGTAGACGCCCAGTCGCGGGGTCACATAGTCGGCCATGAACACATTGGCGGTCGGGAAGCCCAGCTGGCGACCCAGCTGCTGGCCCCGGCGCACGACGCCCTCGATGGCGAAGGGGCGCCCCAGGATGGCGGCGGCCTGCTCCGGATGACCCTCGCGCAGGGCGTCGCGGACACCGGTGGAGCTGAACTTGCCCTCACCCTCGCCCACGGCTTCCGCGACCGAGACGCCGAAGCCGAAGGCCTCGCCATAAGCCTTCATCAGGGCCGGGCTGCCGGTGCGGCCCTTGCCGAAGCTGATGTCGAAGCCGACGGCGACGTGGCGGACGCCAAGGCCCTCATGGAGGACGAACTGGGCAAACTCCCGGTCCGAGAAGCTGGCCATCTCGAAGTCGAAGTTGAGGACATAGAGCCGGCTGACCCCCAGGGCCTCCAGCGCCCGGGCCTGCTGGTCAAGGGTCATCAGCCGGAAGCTCGGCTCATCGGGATGAAACAGCCGGCGCGGGTGAGGATCGAAGGTGATCACGCCCAGCGGACAGTCACAGGCCCTGGCGGCAGCCGCCGCCTGGCCGATCACCGCCTGGTGGCCCAGGTGCACGCCATCGAAGTTGCCGAGCGCCACCGAGGCCCCGCGGTCGGCGGGGTCGAGCGACTTCCAGCCATGGACGATCTTCAGGCTCATCCGCGCTTGGGCGCCAGGATCAGGGCCTCGCCGGTCAGCACCGCCTTGCCGTTCACCGAGCAGACCGTGTCGATGGTGACCCGGCCTTTTTCGGCGTCGATCTCCTTGATCGTGCAGACCGTGCGGACCTCATCCCCGATCCGCACCGGCCGGCGGAAGCTGAGCGTCTGGCCCATGTAGACCGCGCCGGGCCCCGGAAGCTGCGTCCCGATCACCGCCGAGATGTAGGCGGCCGACAGCATGCCGTGGGCGATGCGGCCCTTGAACTGGGTGGTCTGGGCGTAGGCTTCGTCCAGGTGCAGCGGATTGTTGTCGCCGCTGACCTCGGCGAACAGCTGGACGGTCCGCTCGTCGGCGGTGCGGGTCATCTCGGCCGACTGGCCGACACTGAGGTCTTCGAGGAACAGGCCCTGCATCGTCATCTCCTGATTACCAGACCAGATCGGCCATGGCGTAGGCGGCGGTCACGCCCTCTTCCGCCAGCAGACCGGCCACCTTGTCCGGGTCCAGCTTTCCGTCGGCGCCCAGCGCCTTCACCCCATGGATGCCCTGGGCGATGAACAGGCAGTCCATGCCGTGGTCGGCCGCGCCCTTCACGTCGGTGATGACCCCGTCGCCGATGCACAGCACCCGCGACCGATCCAGCGGCTTGCCGAGCAGCGCCTCGCCCTCGGCCAGGCTCAGATCATAGATGGGCGTAAATGGCTTGCCGGCCATCAGCACCTCGCCGCCCAGCTTGGCGTAAAGATCGGCCAGGGCGCCGCCGCAATAGATCAGCTTGTCGCCCTTCTGGACCACCATGTCGGGGTTGGCGCAGATCAGCGGCAGGCCGCGCGCCGCCGCCGCCGTCAGCCGTTCACGATAGTCTTCCGGGGTCTCGACTTCGTCGTTGTCCGGGCCGGTCACCGAGACAAAGGCGGCCTCGTCCGCCTCGGCAAGCTCCAGGCCCAGGCCCTCGTACAGCACCAGGTCCTTGGCCGGCCCGATCTTCCACATCGGCCCCGGCGCCCGCTCGGCCAGCAGCAGGCGCGTGGCGTCGCCGCTGGTGACAAAGGCGCTCCAGGCCTCGCGCGGCACGCCCAGGCCATCGAGCTGGGCGATGACATCGCTGGCCGGTCGCGGCGAGTTCGAGATCAGCACCACCGGCCCGACCTCGGCCCGCCAGCGCACCAGCGCCTCGCAGGCGCCCGGAAAGTTCTCGCGGCCATTGTGGATGACGCCCCAGACGTCGCTGAGCAATACGTCGTAGCGGTCGCGCAGGGCGGAAAGGCCGGCAGGCAGGTCGGTCATGCGGCTGGGCTAACGACTGGGGCCCGGAAGGTCAATTGGCGCTGGCGCGATCGGCCGGCGACAGCACCATCCCCTGCGCAAGCCGCAGCTTTTCCGCCGCTTCGGCGGCGCGGCCGTCGGCCGACAGCGCCCTCGACCAGGCCAGGTGCAGCCCGCCCCAGCGCGGCGCCAGACGGGCGGCGCGGGCATAGGCGTCAGCCGCCCGCCCCGGCCGCTTCATCGCCATCTCGGCGTCGCCCTCCAGCTTCAACGGATCGGCCCATTGCGGCGCCAGCTTCTTGGCCTGGCGGAACAGGTCCAGCGCCCCGGCTCCGTCTCCGCGCGCCAGCCGCGCCCGGCCCCATGCGACCCGGGCGAAGGGGCTGGACTGGGACTGGATCTGGGCGCGGACGAAGAGGCGATCGGACAGGGCCCGCTCTCCGGCCAGAGCTTCCACAGTGGCGCGGGCGACCAGGCAGTCGTCGCAATCGAGCGGCAGCCCGGCGAGCAGGGCGCGGGCCTCGGCGATGCGGCCGGTGCGGGCCCAGGCTTCTGCCAGGGTCGGATAGAGGCCGAAGCGAATCTGGTTGCCGTTGGCGACGGCTTCGAGAATCCCGCGGGCCGCCTCGTAGTCGGCGGCGGCGGCGGCCCAGTCGCCGACCGCAGCGTGGCTGGCGGCGCTGGCGAAGAACCAGCGAGCATCCTCGAAGCGATGGGCCGGCGTACTGTCGTTCCAGAGCGGACGGCTGGCCAGCAGTCTGGCGACCTTCTCCGGTTCATGGGCAGGGCCCCAGGCAATGGCCTTCTCGATGGCCCAGCTGGACTGTCCAAGGCCGAAGTTCTCGTTGGGCTTCTCGATCGCCGCCAGGCCCCGGTAGTCGGCGGTCATCGACAGCTCCTGCAGGTCCATCACATAGAGCATGCTTTCCACCCCGGCGGGCGAAAGCTCCTTGCTGGCGCCGCTGCGGAAAAGGGTTCTGGCCCGGCGCAGGGCCTTCAGGGTGGCGTCGTTGTGACCCAGGCCGCTCTCGGCCTGGTGAAGGGTGTAGTAGAGGGCGGCCATATCCGGCGCGATCTTCAGGGCCGCCAGAACTTTCGCCCGCGCCACGGCGGAGCGGCCGGCGTCAATGTCGATATAGGCCCAGCCGCGCAGGGCCCATGCGGCCTCGATGTCCTTGCGCCCCTGGAAGGCGGCCAGCACCTTGACCGCCTCATCGACCCTGCCGTTGGTCTTCAGAAAGACCGAGTATCGATAGGGCTGGGTCTGGGCATAGACGCTTTCGGCCGCCTTCTGGATCAGGGTGTCGAACTCCGCCTCGGCCCCGATGAAGGTGTCGCCGGCTGCGCCGCCCGTGCGGGCGGTCACCGACAACCGGCCATCCGGAAGGCGGTAGACGACACCGCTGATCTGGGTCTCACGCCCGAACTGCTGGCGGAGGGCGCGCTGCAGGTCGCCAATGGAGACGCCGGTCTGCGGGATCTGCACCTCGATCCTGTCGCCCCAGTCGTTGGCATAGCTGCTGGCCGCCCGCACCGATTCCGTGCGCGCCTGCATGCGGACCAGTTCGTCGAGCAGCTTTCCGGCCACCACCTCACCCGTCAGTCCTCGCGCGGCGAGATCCGGCGGCGCCGAGAAGGCCTGGACAGTCAGGCCACGGTAGCGCGAGGCATCAAGCAGGAGCCAAACCGCGGCGATGGCCAGCATCAACCCGGCAATTCCGGTCAGCACCTTGAGGACGAAACCGGCGCGCTCGCTGGCGATCTGCCAACCGATCAGCTTCTCCGACCGGATCAGCACCCGCCTGGCCGGGGTGTCGACGCCGGGCGCGGCGTTGTCGGCCTCCATGGCCAGTTCGACCGGGTCATTGGTGGTCGGCCCGGCGACCGGCGCCGCTGATTTCCTGACTCTGGCCAACGCACTCACTCCCCCACAACCCTGGCGCCGAAGCTACCTGACGCCGGGCCGGTGGCGAAGGTGTTTTGCAGGCGCGTTGCAACCGCCGCCGCTCTGGGCGCTTACTCAGGCACAGACGCAGGAGAGACGCCATGACCACTCTGACCTATGAAGTCGTCGAGCACGATGGCGGCTGGGCCTACCGCGCCGACGGCACCTATTCGGAGACGTTCAGAACGCACGACGAGGCCGCCGCGGCGGCCAAGCGGGCGGCCGGGGAGCAACAGCTGGGCGGCGAGACCACCGGCATCGTCTATGAGGATGAGAAGGGCCGGTGGCACGAGGAGATCGCTGACGGCGGCGACCGGCCGGAGACGAAGGTCGAGGACTAGGCGTCTCCACAACCTCGGACAGCCTGTCGGGGGCGCCAGTCGCTCGGCGCCACCAGGCGCTGAGCTGATCGCTCAGGCCCGACGAAACCGCAGCGGCTTGCCCTCGCGCACCACCAGTCCCTTCGCCTCGAGATCAAGCTGGACGCATTTGAGCCACCAGCCGGCCGTGGCCCCGCCGGGGAACAGGTCCTCGGGCAGGGCCGGCAGGAGGGCGGTCTTCAGCGCCCTGGCGTCGAGGCCGGGCGCCTCGCTTGGCAGGGCGTCCCACATGGCCGCCCGCATGGCCTCATACCTGGCCTTGTCGACGCGGTAGGTTTTTCCCGGCTGGCCGACGTTCTCGACCTCGATCATCTCGGACATGGAATCCTCAGCCCGCCGCCGAAGCCACCAGCCGGGCGTAGAAGGTCGTCATGCGGGCCAGGTTTTCGACCGTCATGTGCTCGTTGGTTCCGTGGATCATGCCGAAGGTGTTCATCGAGCCGAGCAGCGCCTGGTAGCGGTAGATGTCGCTGGTGATCGGGCTCATGTAGCGGCTGTCGGTGCCGGCGGTGACCAGGCCCGGCGCGACCGGCAGCTTGCCGCCGTCCGAGGCCAGGGCCGACAGCAGTTTCCAGCCGTCCGAGGTGGTCGAGGAGATCGGCGAGGGCAGTTCCGGCGGACGGTCCCAGGCCAGCTCGACCCTCAGCCCCTTCGTCGCCTCACGCGCCCGGGCCATGACATCGTCCGGCGTCTGTCCCGGCGCGATGCGGTAGTTGATCCAGGCGGTGGCGTCCTGCGGCAGGACGTTTTCCTTGGGGCTGCCCTTCAGCATGGTCGGGGCGATGGTGGTGTGCAGCAGCGCCGCGCCTGTGCCGGTCTTGGCGAAAGTGTTCTTGAGGACCGGGCCGAACAGCCAGGGGTTGGCGATGGCCATGCGGGTGACAAAGCTGCTGTCGGCGCCCAGGGTCTGGACCATCTGCATGCCGGGGCCCTTCAGCTCCAGCGGGAACTGTCGGTCGGTGATGGCGGTGATGGCCTTGGCCAGCACGGCGACGCCGGTTTCCTTGGGCGGGGCGGAGCTGTGGCCGCCGCTGGCCGGGGCGGTGACGCGCAGGGTGCCGTAGCCCTTTTCGGCGATGCCGATGACGGCGGCCGGCTTGCCGGTGATCGGATGGTCGTTGATCGCCGCCGAACCCTCGTCCAGCACCCACTCGGCCTGAACGCCGCGCGATTTCAGCAGGGCGGCCGCGGCCCGGGCGCCAGAGCCGCCGGCCTCCTCGTCCTGGCCGCTGACGACGATGACGGTGCGCTTGGGTTGGAAGCCGGATTTGGCCAGGGCCTCGAGACCCTCGAAGATGGCGACCAGGCTGCCCTTGTCGTCGATGGAGCCCCGGCCCCAGACGGCGCCCTCGGCGATCGCGCCGCCGAAGGGATCGTGCTTCCAGTCCTTCTCGGTGCCGGGCGTGATCGGCACCACGTCCTGGTGGGCCATCAGGACGATGGGCTTGAGGGCCTTGTCACTGCCGGTCCAGGTATAGACCAGCGCCTTGTTGGGCAGGATCTCGCGGGTCATGGCCGCGTGGGCGGCCGGATAGGTGGCGGCCAGCCAAGCGTGCAGCCGATCCCACTCGGCCCACTGGTTGTCGGCCTTGTTCTGGTTGGAAATGGTCTTGATCTGCACAGCCTGCGACAAATGCAGGGCGGCGGCGGCCTGGTCGATAGCCGGGGCGGCGGCGAGGGTGACGCTGCTGATGTCGACGGCGGCGGGCGGCTTGAAGGTCAGGGTGCGCACGACCACGACGACCCCGAGCGCAACGACGACGGCGATCACGCCCAGCGCGATCTTCCCAAACAGCTTCATGACGCCCTCCCCGACGCTTTGTTGGCGTCAGACTAGGCAACCGGACGGTTCAAGTCACCCCGGCCCGGGCTTGTGATCGCCATCACCTTGACTTGCCCCCTCCCCTCGCTCAGGAACGTCTCCGTCTCGCGGGAGACATCGGGATTCTCGAATCTCGAGGCCGAAGGCGCAACCGCCCCGGAAACGCTCAGGCAAACGGACCGCGCGACACGAGAAACGCTGGAAAGAACCGCCGCAAGCGGTTCGCCGAAGGAGCAAGGCGGGGATCACCCGCTGAAATCTCTCAGGCGCAAGGGACAGCGGGGGCGACCATCCGACCGGCGATCCGCCGGGCGTGGACGCATCGACCCCGAAGGCCCGACCATGACCGACACCGCCGACCTCAAGAAGACCCCGCTCTACGACGCCCATGTCGCCGCCGGCGCCCGCATGGTTCCGTTCGCGGGCTACCTGATGCCGGTGCAGTACGCTGATGGCGTGCTGAAAGAGCACCTGTGGACGCGTGAGCATGCCGGCCTGTTCGACGTCAGCCACATGGGCCAGGCGCGTCTGCGCGGGGTCTCTCCCCTGTCGGCGTTTGAAGAGATCACCCCGTCCGATTTCATCGGCCTGGCCCCCGGCAAGCAGCGCTATTCCCTGCTGCTCAACAGGAAGGGCGGCATCATCGACGACCTGATGGCCTCGCGCCCCGACGACGATGGACTGTTCGTCATCGTCAACGGAGCCTGCAAGGACGGCGACTTCGCCTTCATCGACGACGAACTGGCGCCCCAGGTGAAGATCGAGCGCCTGAAGGACCGCGCTCTGCTGGCCCTGCAGGGGCCGGAAGCCGCCGCCGTCATGGCGCAGCATGCCCCCGACGCCCTGACCATGGTCTTCGCCGAGGCCCGCGCGATGACCGCCTTCGGTCTGCCGGCCTTCGTCTCGCGCTCGGGCTACACCGGCGAGGACGGCTTTGAGATCTCCATCCCCGGCGAGAGCGCGCCCGCCGTCTGGGAGACCCTGCTGGCCGACCCGCGCGTCAAGCCCATCGGTCTCGGCGCCCGCGATTCTCTTCGCCTGGAAGCCGGCCTGCCGCTCTACGGCCACGACATCGACGAGACCACCAGCCCGATCGAGGCGGACCTCAGCTTCGCGGTCAGCAAGAAACGCCGCGACGCCCAGGACTTCCCGGGCGCCTCACGCATCGCCCGGGAACTGGCTGAGGGACCGAGCCGCATCCGTGTCGGCCTGAGAATCCTCGAAGGCGCTCCGGCCCGCGAAGGCGCCGACGTCGCGGACGGCGCCGGAGCGGTCATCGGCAAGGTGACCAGCGGCGGCTTCGCCCCCAGCCTCGGCCACCCCATCGCCATGGGCTTCGTGCCGCCGGCTCATGCGGCCGTCGGGACACGGCTCAATGTCATCGTCCGGGGACGGGCCGGCGCGGCCGAGGTCGTGGCCATGCCGTTCGTGCCCAAACGCTACGTCCGCAAACTCTAGGGAGGAGAGACCGAAATGCGCTTCACCAAGGACCACGAGTGGGTCGTCGTCGAGGATGGCGTCGCCACCGTCGGCATCACCGCCTATGCCGCCGAGCAGCTGGGCGATGTGGTGTTCGTCGAGACGCCCGAGGTCGGCAAGACCGTCAAGCAGGGCGAGGGCTTCGCCGTCGTCGAGAGCGTCAAGGCGGCGTCTGACGTCTACGCCCCGGTTTCGGGCGAGGTGATCGAGGCCAACGCCAGCCTTGGCGACGCGCCGGAGACGGTCAACGCCGTGCCGGAACAGGGCGGCTGGTTCGCCAAGGTCAAGCTCTCCAACCCGTCCGAAGTCGACGCCCTGATGGATCGCGGCGCCTACGAAGACTACCTGGGGACGCTGTAGGCCATGGCCTTCGAGATCTTCCTGCATCCGACCACGGCGACGGGAGGTCCGAAGGCTTTCAACGCGGGCGTCTCCCGCGCCCTGGCCGCCATCGACGCCCAGCATTCGGCGGCGGCCGAGACGGTTCGGCTGAGCGACCGCACCCAGGTCCATCTGTTCCTCGACGGCGACGACGACATCGCCCTGCTGACCACCGAGACCATGACCCCCGCCGTCGCCGCCGCCGTCTGGCGGATGGCCGAAGAGACCTCTTCGATGGTCAGCTTCGACGGCCGGTTCTACGCCCTGCCGACCGGCGGGCAGGTGTCGAGCGGTCTGGCCATGGGCTTCCCGGGCGCCCAGCGGGTGCAGCATCCGGAGGACCTCGAAAGCCTGCTGGCCGGTGTTTTCGAGGACTTCCAGGCCGGCGAAGCCACCGAGGTGCTGCGCAAGGAGGCGGTCGCCAAGGCCGTCAACGATCGCCGCACCGTGGCCCTCAACGCCCGCAAGCCGCTGCCGGACCTGGTCAGCGCCCCCTCCCACTCCCTTCTTCGGCGTCTGTCGGACGCCCTTTTCGGCAAGGCTCTCTGATTCATGCGCTATCTTCCCCTGACCCCTGATGATCGGCGTCAGATGCTCGGCGCCATCGGCGCCGGCAGCGTCGACGACCTGTTCGTCGATGTGCCCAGGTCCGCCGTGCTCGACGGACCGGTCGACCTGCCCGGTTTCGCCGGTGAGCTGGAGGTCGAGCGCGAGCTTGGCGCCCTGGCGGCCAGGAATGTGGCGGCGGGGAGCGTGCCCTTTTTCTGCGGGGCCGGGGCCTACCGCCACCATGTGCCGGCGACCGTCGACCATGTCATCCAGCGCTCGGAGTTCCTGACCAGCTACACGCCCTATCAGCCGGAGATCGCGCAAGGCACCCTTCAGGTCCTGTTCGAGTTCCAGACCCAGGTCGCGGCCCTGACCGGCATGGATGTGGCCAACGCCAGCCTCTACGACGGCTCCACGGCGGCCGGCGAGGCGGTGATGATGGCCAGCCGCGTCACCCGTCGCAGCAAGGCCATCCTGTCGGGCGGCCTGCATCCCCACTACGTCCAGACGGTCGAGACCCTGGCCCACGCCGCCGGCGTCGCCACCGAGCGCCTCACCCCCGCCATTGACGCCGAAGATGCGGTGATCGCGGCCATCGACGCCGACACCGCCTGCGTGGTCGTGCAGACGCCCAACGTCTTCGGCACGGCCACCGACGTGACGAAGATCGCCGCGGCGGCCCAGGCGGCCGGGGCGCTGTTGATCGTGGTGACCACCGAGGCCGTGTCCTTCGGTCTGCTCAAGTCGCCGGGCGAAATGGGCGCCGACATCGCCGTCGGCGAGGGCCAGTCGATCGGCAATGCGCTGAACTACGGCGGGCCCTACATCGGCCTCTTCGCCTGCAAGGAAAAGCTGGTCCGCCAGGCCCCCGGCCGTCTCTGTGGCGAGACGGTGGACGCCGACGGCCGGCGCGGCTTCGTGCTGACGCTGTCGACCCGCGAGCAGCATATCCGCCGCGACAAGGCGACCAGCAACATCTGCACCAACAGCGGCCTCTGCGCCCTGGCCTTCACCATCCACATGTCGCTGCTGGGCGAGGTGGGCCTGCGCAAGCTGGCTCTGCTGAACCATCAGCAGGCGCTGAAGACGAAGATCGCGCTCAGCGGCGTCAAAGGCGTGGAGGTTCTCACACCCCGTTTCTTCAACGAGTTCGCGGTGAAGCTCAGCAAGCCGGCGGCCGAGGTCGTCGAGGCTCTGGCCAAACGCGGCGTGCTGGCGGGTGTGCCTTACAGCCGGCTGGATCCGCATGCGGGACTGGACGACGTCCTGCTGGTCTGCGCCACCGAGACCGTCACCGACGGCGACATCGAAACCTTCAAAACCGAACTGGCCGAGGTGCTGGCATGAGCATGAACAGCGTTGGACGCCCCAC
>JANPKF010000371.1:0-2895 GCA_031425895.1 Caulobacteraceae bacterium
TGCGGCCCATGCTTGCGCCGCAATATACGGCTGGCTAATCGCGCAGGCCTCACTCTGGCCCCGATACCGGCGCATCGTGCGACCTCATCTTGCGGCGTTGCACAATAGCGCGCAAAACACTATGTAGCCCGGTTCCTACCGGCACCGCTGAGAGAATCCATGGCCCGCGTCACCGTCGAAGACTGCATCGAGAAGGTTCCCAACCGCTTTGGTCTGGTCCTGCTGGCCGCCCATCGCGCCCGGGGCATCTCGGCCGGCGCGGCCCTGATGGTCGATCGCGACAACGACAAGAACCCGGTCGTCGCCCTGCGCGAGATCGCCGACGACGTCGTCGACAATGACGGCCTGAAGGAACACCTGATCACCACGCTGCAACGCGTCGATGAGCGGACCGAGGCCGAGGAAGAGGCGGAAACCGTCGCCCTGCTGTCGGATCCGACCCATATGCAGATGAGCGAAGCGGAACTGATCCGCGCGCTGCAGAGCGACCGCGACGGCGGTCAGGAGGAGCGGTACTGAGCCCCGAAGGCTCAGAACCCCTCATTCTGGAGGCGGCCGACGAGGTCGCCTCCCCATCGACCACGCCTGAAAAGCCGCAGCCGACCGCTGCACAGAAGGTGGCCGCCCGCCCCAAATATATGCGCCAGTACGAGCTCATCGAGCGCGTCCGCGCCTATGAGCCCGACGCCGACGAGGGGCTGCTCAACAAGGCCTATGTCTACGCCGTCCGCATGCACGGCAGCCAGACCCGGGCCAGCGGCGATCCCTACTTCGCCCACCCCGTCGAAGTCGCCGGCATCCTCACCGAATACCGGCTCGACACCGCCTCGATCATCACCGCCCTGCTGCATGACGTCATCGAGGACACCGCCGCCACCCGGCAGGACATCGAGAACCTGTTCGGGGCCGAGGTCGCCGAACTGGTCGAGGGCGTCACCAAACTCTCCAAGCTGGAGCTGACCGCCGACTACGCCCGCCAGGCCGAGAACCTGCGCAAGTTCATCCTGGCCATCTCCAAGGACGTCCGCGTCCTCCTGGTGAAGCTGGCTGACCGCCTGCACAACATGCGGACCCTGAACTTCATCCAGAAGCCGGCCAAGCGTGAGCGCATCGCCCGCGAAACGCTGGAAATCTACGCCCCGCTGGCCCGCAACATCGGCTGTCACCGCATCTGTACGGAGCTGGAGGAGCTGGCCTTCGAGCAGCTCAACCCGATGGCCCGCACGGCTATCATCCGCCGCCTGGAAGTGCTGCGCGGCGAGCAGGGCAAGGCGGTGATGACGGTCAGCAACGACGTCGCCCGCCTGCTGGAAGGCGACGGCATCGCCACCCGCGTGTTCGGCCGCGAAAAGCATCCCTTCTCGATCTGGCGCAAACTTCAGAGGAAGTCGGTCGGCTTCTCACAGCTTTCCGACATCTACGCCTTCCGCGTCATCGTCGACTCCGAGGCCGACTGCTACCGGGCGCTGGGCCTCATCCACCGCGCCTGGCCCTGCGTGCCCGAGCGGTTCAAGGACTTCATCTCGACGCCCAAGCGTAACAACTACCGCTCGATCCACACCACGGTGATCGGCCCCAAGGGCATGCGGATCGAGATGCAGATCCGCACCGAGGCCATGGACCGGGTGGCCGAGGACGGCGTCGCCGCCCACTGGCGCTACAAGAACAAATCCTACGGCTTCGACGCCGAACACATGGAAGCCGAGGGCGGGCGTGACCCGCTGTCCAACCTGCGCCAGCTGGTGGCCGTCCTCGAACATGGCGGCGACGCCGAGGACCTGGTCGAGCACGCCAAGCTCGAGATGTTCCTCGACCAGGTGTTCGTGTTCACGCCCAAGGGCCAGCTGGTCAGCCTGCCGCGCGAGGCCATGCCGCTCGACTTCGCCTACGCCGTCCACACCGACGTCGGCGACAGCACCATCGGCGCCAAGATCAACGGCGAGCTCAAGCCCCTGCGCACCCCGCTGGTCAACGGCGACGTCGTCGAGATCATCAAGGGCGCCAAGCCCGCCGTGCCGCCCGACTGGCGCAGCCTGACCGTCACCGGCAAGGCCCGCAGCGCCATCCGCCGCCACATCCGCCAGACCGAGAAGGAAGAGTTCCTGCGCCTCGGAAGGGCCGCCCTGTTCCAGTCCTTCGAGCGGGTCGGCAAGAGCCGCACGGGCGTATCGCTGCGCCCGGCGCTGGAACGCCTCGGCGTGCCGACGGACGACGACCTCTACGACGCCATCGGTCGCGGCCGCGTCACGCCGATGCAGGTTCTGGAAGTGGTCTTCCCCGGCATGGATGACACCGACCGCGCCGCTGCCGTCGCCCGCCGCTCGATTGACGACGGCCAGGGCGCCCGCATCTTCGTGCGGGGCGCCGGCCTCGCTCCCGGCGTCACCCTCCACTTCATGCCCTGCTGCACCCCCGTGCCCGGTGACCGCATCGTCGGCATCATGCGCGAGGGGGTGAACGAGGTGGACGTCCACACCATCGATTGCCGCAAGCTTGCGCAATATGAGGAAGAGGGCGACCGCTGGCGGGACCTGGCCTGGACCCCGGAAGCCGAGCGCAACACCTTCAGCCGCGCCAGGCTGCGCGTGACCATCCTCAACACCCCGGGCGTACTCGGCGAAGTCTGCACCATCATCGGCGAGGCCGGTGGCAACATCGTCGGCCTGAAGATGACGCATCGGCAGGAAGACGTCTTCGACGTCGACGTCGACCTGGACGTGACGGACAACCGTCACATCACGACGCTCATCGCGGCGCTCCGGGCCTGCCCCAGCGTCGAGGGCGCTGAGAGGCCGATGGGCTAATCTAGTCGGGACGGCGGACGCCGTCCCATCTCCCGCGTGTCGGGAGAAGGTGGCCCCGAAGGGGTCGGCTGAGGGCAGCACCGGCTTTTCA
>JANPKF010000372.1:0-14671 GCA_031425895.1 Caulobacteraceae bacterium
GGCCGAGAAGAACAGGTTCTGGCGCGCCTGCGGCAGGGTCTTGGCGATGCGACGGATCGGCACCACGAAGCCCATGTCGAGCATCTGGTCGGCCTCGTCGAGCACGAAGACTTCGGTCTCCGACAGGTTGGCGACCTTCTCGTTGATGTGGTCAATGAGCCGGCCGGGGGTGGCGACCAGGATGTCGACGCCGGCGGCCAGGGCGCGGACCTGGGGTCCGTACTTCACGCCGCCGAACACGACGGTGACGCTCAGGCCCATGTTCTTGCCGTAGGTGCGGAAGCTCTCGGCGATCTGGGTGGCCAGTTCGCGGGTGGGGGAGAGCACCAGGCAGCGGCAGCCACGACGGGGCGCGGGCTTACGGGTTTCGGCCAGGCGCTGCAGGATCGGCAGGGCGAAGGCGGCGGTCTTGCCGGTGCCGGTCTGGGCGATGCCCAGGATGTCACGGCCTTCGAGCACAAGCGGGATCGCCTGGGCCTGGATCGGGGTAGGGGAGGTGTAGCCCTCGGCCAGAAGGGCCGAGAGGATGGGCTTGCAAAGGCCCAAGGAAGCGAAATCGGTCAAAGCCGGTGGTCTTTCAAAATGCGACCGTATCCGCGCGGGCTCAAAGGCCGGCGCGGTGGATCGCGGGGGTCGTTGGAAAACGCCCCGCGTATGGCGTCCTTATGGGGAAGTTCAGTCTCGCGCCTGGGCGAAGCGAATAAACGCTCCTCACGCGGCCGGGCGCGGCCGAAGGCGCAGATAAGCTGCGCAGAACCGCTATATCGCGGTGCAGCATAGGAAAGTCAAGGATTCTCCGAAAGTTAGGGTGCGCACTTGCGCACAGCGCCCGAATGCCACAGCGCCCGCCGACCCATAGGGAGGATATGAAGCGACCTCGTTCGTTGCATCCGGGACGTCCCAGCTTGCTTACACGTAGAGCCTTCCTCGCCTCGGCCAGCGCCGGCGCGGCCCTGTCGATCGCGGCTCCGACCATTGCCGACGCCGCCGCCTCGCCGGACACCGCCCGCCTGCTGGCGCGCGCCAAGGCCGCGCTCGGGCGCCTTGGAACGACCATCCCGCACCATGACATCGTCGCGGTCACCGACTACTCTGCGGTCAGCAAGACGCCGCGCTTCCACCTGCTGGACATGGCCGGCGGCACAATGACCAGCCTGCTGGTCGCCCACGGCCGGGGCAGCGATCCCGGTAACAGCGGCTGGGTGAAGGCCTTCTCCAACGCCTTCGGCTCGAACGCCAGCTCGGAGGGCGCCTTCAAGACAGCGGAGTTCTACAGCGGCAAGCACGGCCGCTCGATGCGGCTGGACGGCCTCGACCCCGGCAACAGCAACGCCCGCGACCGCGCCATCGTCATCCACAGCGCCTGGTACGTGAACTCGGCGATGGCTGCCGCCGGCCGCATCGGCCGCAGCGAAGGCTGCTTCGCGTTCTCGGATATCGACCTGCCAAAGGTGCTCGGTCGGATGGGGCCGGGCCGGCTGCTGCTGTCGACCAAGCTTTAGCGGGTCATCCCGGCCAGGATTTCCACGGCCTCTTCATGCCCGGCCAGGCTGATGAACGGCTGGTCGACGTCAATCTCGGCGTCGTCCTCACCGTTATCGACCGGCAGGGCCAGCGCCTTCTCGAGGTATTGCCGCGCCTTGGCCTCATCCTTCGGCACGCCCTGGCCCGCGATATTGATCTTGGCCAGCTCGACGAGCGCATCGCCATCGCCCAGCTCGGCGGCCTTGGCGAACCATTCGGCAGCGCCGGCCTGGTCGTTCTTCTCGCGGCAGAGGATGGCGATGTTGTTGGCGGCGCTGGCGTCGCCCAGGTCATAGGCCTTGCGGTACCAGTCCATGGCGGCGGCCTTGTCGGCCTTCACGCCAAGGCCTTCGTCGAGGAAATAGCCGACGTTCAGCATGGCGGCGATGTCGCCCAGATCGGCGGCCTGCTTGAAGAAGCCGAACGCCTTGGCCTCGTCGCCCTCTTCCCAGGCGTCGTCGCCGGCGTTGAACAGGCGGTCGATGGTTTCGTCGTTGTCGGCCATGGCGGGCCTCCTGCTATCGAAAGCCCATGCTCGACGGGCGATGGGGCGGTATGGAGGCGCAGGGAGCGGGAATCAACCATGACCAAGTCCATGATCGCCTTCGCCATCGTCGCCAGCATCATCGGCGGCATGCTGACCGCTACCCAGGGGCCGACCAACGCCATGCTGGCCCGGCCACTGAACTCGCCCGTCAACGCCGCTTTCGTGTCGTTCGCTGTCGGCACCGCGGTGCTGCTGGTGCTGGTGCTGGCGCTGCGCATCAAGCCGGACCTGCAGGGGGCGGCGGCGTTGCCGTGGTATGCCTGGATGGGCGGGGTCTACGGCGTCGGCTTCGTCTGCGCGGCGGCCTTTTCCGCGCCGAGGCTCGGCGTCGCCACCACCATCACCCTGATGGTCGGCGGCCAGCTGTTGATCAGCATTATCCTCGACCACTTCGGGGCGTTCGGCATCGAGCCCAGGCCAGTGAATCTTGGCCGGGTCGCCGGATTGGCACTGGTAGTCCTCGGCGTCCTGTTGGTGAGGCGGAGCTGACCTAGCGAGAGGGTCTTGCCCAAACGTGACGCCGGCGTCACTGTCGGCTTAACAACGATAACCTACCGGGAGACGCGCCTGATGGCCGACCGTTACGACTACATCATCATCGGCGCCGGCTCGGCCGGTTGCGTGCTGGCCGGTCGGCTGACCGAGGACGCCAACGTCAAGGTTCTGCTGCTGGAAGCCGGCGGTAAGGACACCTCCATCCTCGTCAAGATGCCGGCCGGGGTCGGCGGGCTGATCAAGGACAAGGGCGACTACAATTGGGGCTTCTGGACCGAGGAAGAACCGCACCTGAACAACCGCAAGCTCTGGTGGCCGCGCGGCAAGGGTTGGGGCGGCTCCTCGTCGATCAACGGCATGGTCTATATCCGCGGCCATGCGCGCGACTATGACCAGTGGCGCCAGATGGGCCTGGGCGGATGGGGCTATGCCGACGTGCTGCCCTACTTCAAGCGTTCCGAGAGCCTGGAAGGCGGCGGCGACGAATGGCACGGCGGCGACGGCCCGCTGCACGTCTCCAAGGCCAGTTCGCCCAACCCCATCTACTCCGCCACCATCGAGGCGGGTCGTCAGGCCGGCCATCCGGTGACCAAGGATTTCAACGGCTTCCAGCAGGAAGGCTGGGGTCCGTATCAGATGACCATTCGCGACGGTCAGCGGTGGAGCGCGGCCAAGGCCTATCTCTATCCCGCCCTGAACCGGCCCAATCTCACCTGCCTGACCGGCGCCCGGACGACGAAGATCGTCATCGAGAACGGCAAGGCCGTCGGCGTCGAGTATGCGGTCAAGGGCGGCGAGCGCATCGTTGCCTATGCCGACGCCGAAGTGCTGCTCAGCGCCGGCGCCGTGCAGTCGCCGCATATCCTGCAGCTGTCAGGCATCGGCGTCGCCGACGACCTGGCCAAGCAGGGGATCAAGGTCGTCCATGAGAGCAAGGGCGTTGGCGCCAACCTGCAGGACCACCTGGACGTCACACTGAGCTGGCTGACCCAGGGCGTCGAAACGGCCTACAGCTACAACAAGGGTCTGAAGCGCCTGACGACCGGCCTCAACTACATGCTCTTCAACAAGGGGCCGGGCCGCCAGAACTTCCTGGAATCGGGCGCCTTCCTGCGCTCGCGTCCCGACCTCGACCGCCCCGACCTGCAGATCCACACCGTGCTGGCCATCATGCAGGAACACGGCAAGGTGGTCATCGAAAAGGACGGCTTCACCTTCCACGTCTGCCAGCTGCGGCCCGAAAGCCGGGGCTCGGTTGGCCTGCGTTCGGCCGATCCGTTCGACGATCCGACCATTTTCGCCAACTATCTGGCGGCCGAGGAAGATCGCCGGGCCATGCGCGAGGGCGTCAAGATCGCCCGCGAGGCGGCCCATCAGGCGGCGCTGGATCCCTATCGCGGCGAGGAGTTCTCGCCCGGCAAGGACGTCAAGACCGACGCCGACATAGACGCCTGGATCAAGCGGACGGGCGAGACCATCTACCACCCCGTCGGCACCTGCCGGATGGGTGTGGCGGGCGACGAGTACGCTGTGGTCGACGGCGATCTGCGGGTCCAGGGCATCGCGGGCCTCCGGGTCATCGACGCCTCGGTCATGCCGACCCTGGTCGGCGGCAACACCAACGCCCCGACCATCATGGTGGCCGAGAAGGCCAGCGATCTGATCCGCGGCAAGGCGGCGCTCGCCCCCTTCGACGCGCCGGTCTACGACCCGTCCTCGGTCAAGGCTGCCTAGGAGAGAACGATGCAAAAGCGCCCGCTCGGCCGGTCCCACATTTCCATCGCGCCGCTGGTGCTGGGCGGCAACGTCTTCGGCTGGACGGCGGACGAGGCGACCTCGCACAGTGTGCTGGACGCCTTCGTGGCCGGCGGGTTCGATTGCATCGACAGCGCCGACGTCTATTCGGCCTGGGTTCCCGGGCACACCGGCGGCGAGAGCGAGACGGTGCTGGGGACCTGGCTGAAGAAGCGCGGCAAACGGGACGACGTCGTCATCGCCACTAAGGTCGGCATGTGGCCGGCCCGGCCCGGGCTGTCTGCCAGGAACATCGTCGAGGCCTGTGAAGACAGTCTGCGTCGCCTGCAGACCGACTACATCGACCTCTACCAGTCGCACCGCGACGACGCCGAGACGCCGCAGGACGAAACGGCCGAGGCCTTTGGCCAGCTGGTCAAGGCCGGCAAGGTTCGGGCCCTGGGCGCTTCCAACTTCGACGCTGCCCGGCTGGGATCGGCGCTGGACGTTTCGGCGCACAAGGGCGCGGCGCGGTACGACACGCTTCAGCCGGCCTACAACCTGATGGACCGGGGGATCGAAGGCCCTCTGCTCGACCTCTGTATCGAGCGCGAGGTGGGGATCATCAGCTACTACGGCCTAGCCAGTGGCTTCCTGACTGGAAAGTACCGGACCGCCGACGACTTCGGAAAGAGCCCGCGTGGCGGCGGGATGAAGAAGTACCTCGAGAGCAACAAGGGCCCCCGTGTCCTCGCCGCCCTCGACGCCGTGGCCGCCGAGACCGGGGCGGCGCAGGCCCAGGTGTCGCTGGCCTGGATCATGGCCCGCCCGGGCCTGACCGCGCCGATCGCCAGTGCGACCAGCGTGGCGCAACTCGAGGAGCTGATGGGCGCCGCCCGACTGAGGCTGTCGGACGCCCAGATGCATCTCCTGAACGACGCCTCGGCCTAGGCGATCCGCCGTCCGTCCAGTGCAGCAAGCCTAAGGCGGGGGCCGTCCTCGCCCGAGCGTGACAGGCCGTGCAGTTTCAGTTCCTTGACCGTGCGGCCCATCAGTCGCGCCGTCATGCCGAGCGGCTGGTAGAGGCCAAGGAAGCGGTCGATCTCGCCGTCGGCGCCGATCAGGGGCGCCAGCATCATCTCCAGACCCACGGCGCCGCCGACGGCGTCCGATCGGATCTCGCCGGTGATCTGCAGCGGCTCCGGCCGGCGGCGGATCTGTTCGACGGCCAGGCGCAGGGCGGCGCGGTCCGGCGGGGCGAACAGGGTCAGCAGGTTGACGCCGCGCAGGTCGCGTTGGTGCAGCTGCGCAATGAGGCCGCCGACCAGCCGGAAGGGCAGGTCGCCCGCCTCGCGGTAGCCGACGATCAGCACCTGGGGCAGGATATCGACGAATTCCATCGGGTCGATGTCGGCGCGCGCAGGCGCGACAAAGGCCCCGGCTCTCGCACGCCAATACTCCGTCAATCGTTCCGTGTTGGGATGGGCCATCGCTCCACCCTGCCTCCTGACGGTCCATAGCGACCGCACGAGGGTTGCAGGGAAGGATCGCGCCAAGGGATTTGTGTTTCGGAATGACACAGCCCGGCTCGGTTCTTGCATGGGAGGCGACGGTGATTTTGGCGGGAGCGACCCCATGGGTTTGCGCAATACATTTCTTGGACTGGCGGCAGGGGTCATCCTGCTGCTGATCGGCTCGGCGACGCCGGACGAGGCGCAGGCCCAATGCTGTGCGCCGCCGCCACCGCCCTGCTGCACCCCGCCCAGCCCGCCGCCCTGCTGCACCCCGCCGACACCGCCGCCGCGGCCGCCGAGCCCGCCGAGCTGCTGTGACAGCGGTGGCGGACGGGTCAACGTCACGGTCAACGCCAACGTCACGGCCGTCGCCGTCTCTGGCGCCAGTGGGCGCGCCGGCGCCGTTGTCTACGGCGGGGGCGGCGGCGGGGGCGGGGGCTACGTCGGTCCCGGTTCCATCGGCGTTATCCAGGGCCTCAACGTCGAGGGCGCCCTGAAGAAGAAGCAGGTTGCCTACGAGGCCAAGCGCAGCCGCACCCGCAAAGTCGTCATCCGCGCCTACTGCGTCGATGACCGCGACACGCCGCACCCCGCCAGCCAGGTGTTCGCCGGCGAGGAGGTCGCTGACGGCTACGCCGGCGAGCTTTACCGCTGCATCGCCGGAACCCGCATGCAATGGACCGTCGTCGAGTGGGAGATGCGGGCCAGCAACGAGGGCGGAAAGAGTTTCTTCTGCAACAAGAACGAAAGCCTCCACTACGAACAGGATCTGGCCGGCGGCCCGAATGGTGGAGCCGTCGAAGCCGGCGCCCGCGCCGGCCGCCTGGCTTGCGGTCCGCAACGCCCGGCCCGCGACTGCAACGAACGCTCGCTGCTGCGCCGCTTCGGCGCCGGGGTGAAGGTGATCACCATCACCGAAGTCGAAACCTACACCGCCTACCGCGAGGAAACGGTCCGCGAGGAGTCCTCGTCGAGCTTCACCATGAGCCTCGACGGCGGGGTCGGCGGCGCCGTCTACTAGACTAGGTCACGGGTCTTCCCGGAACCGGCAAGACCGCTGCTTCCCTGAGGCAGCGGTCCATTGTCGTTCCCCAGGTCGCCAGCAGGAAACCTTCCGGATCGTCGGAAGACGCCCATTCGGCCATGCGACTGTCGAACTCCGCGAACAGCTTTTCGCGCACAGCGCTGGCCCGCTCTTCGCCCAGCCTGGTCGCCAGGTCATCGGCGTGGGCCGCCATCTGCGGGCTGACGTTGTCGAAATCCGTCTTGCCCGAGAGAATGCGTGGGTCGCCTGAGCCGCGCTCAATCGCCGCCTCATAGATACCGCCGACCACGGCGCATTCGCCCCAGTGATACAGCATGTCTTCGTCCGGCTCCGCCGCGAGGACAGGGCCGGAGATCAGGACCAGCCCGAGGGCCAGGGTGAGCGCTTTCATCATTTCTCCTTCGGGACCACGACCAGCCGCCAGGCCTTGTCCCTGGCCAGGAACTCCCGGGCCGCCGCCTGGACGTCGGCGGCGGAGACGCGCTCCACGCCGGCCAGCTGCGAGCGCAGGGAGTCGAGGCGGCGGCCATCGGTCTGGGCGTTCTCCAGCTGCGAGGCCCAGAACTCGTTGGTCTGCCGGGTCTTGGTCAGGCGCTCGAGATAGGGCTTCTTGGCCCGGGTCATCTCGTCCTCGGTCGGCGGGGTGGCGACGAGGTCGGCGACGATCTTGTCGACGTCGCGGAAGAAGCCGTCGGCCAGGTTCGGCGGCACCTCCACACTGGCCATGACATAGCCCCAGTCGGTCCACTCGGCGCTGGCCACGGCCGAGGCGTTGGGCGAGTAGGTCGCGCCCTGTTTCTCGCGCAGCTCGTCGGTCAGCCGCAGGCCGAGAACCTCTGCCAGGATGTTGATGTTGCGGGCCTTCTGGACGTTGCTGAAGAAGTCGTCGGTGCGCCAGAACACCAGGGCCGCCGACTGGTCGGCGCGGCCGTTGTGGAATAGCCGTTGGGGTGTGGCGTTGGCGGCGGGGAAACCCACCACGCGCGCGCTGGCGGGCAGGGGCGCGGCCTCGGGACGGCGGGGCAGGGCGCCGAAGGTGGCGGCGGTAATCTCGATGGCGCGATCGACCGTGATGTCGCCGACGATGATCACCTCGATCGGGCCATTGGCCAGCGCCGGCGCCACATTCGCCTTCACCTGGTCCAGCTCGGTCGCCCGGATCTCTGCCGGGGTCGGCCAGGTCCAGCGGCGGTCGCCGTTATGCATCAGGCCGGCCAGGTCGCGGGACAGCATGCCGCTGGTGGTGGCCTGGTACTGCTCGTCGTAGGTGGCCGCGACGTTGCGAATGCGCTGGAAGGCGGCCGGCCGCCAGGCGGCGTCGGTCACATAGGCGGCCAGCACCTGCATCTGCAGCTCGGCGTCATCGGGCCGGGTATAGCCGGCCAGCAGGAAGGCCTCGTCCTGGACGCCATAGCTGGCGCTGTAGACCCGGGAGGCCAGAACCCGCTCCATGTCCTGGGTGGTGATCTTGCCAAGGCCGCCCTCGATGATCGCCGGCGCGGCCCAGGTCGTGCTTTGCTTGTCGGACGGCAGGCTGAGGAGACCGCCGCCGACCCGCACGCGAACCAGAACCTGGTCATCGCGGAACTTCGTCGGCTTGATGGTGAGGCGGACGCCGTTTTCGAACCGGACCAGGGTGGCGTCGAGGTCGATGACGTCCTTTTCCTCGATGACCTTGCCCGATGCGCCAAAGCTCTCGTACGGCCAGGACCCCTGGGCGGCGGCGGTCGGGGCCAGGACCTCGCCCTTCAGCGACGCTTCATAGGCCTCCATGACCGCCACTTCGGCGCCGTTCACGGCGGTCGGGGTGGCCAGGAAGATCAGCGGGCCTTCGCCCCTGAAGGCGGTCTTCAGGACGGCAGACACGGTGTCTGCTTTCAGGTCCTTCACGATGGCCTCGAACAGTTCGAGGTCCTGGGCCGGGTTGGTGACGACTTCCGCTTCGCCGATGCTGCCGACGATCTCGGCGGCGAGGCCGGGCGTACGGCGGGTGGCGGCGCCGGCGACGCGGGTCTTGAAGACGGTGCGGTATTCCTCGATCTCGCGGTCGAGTTCCGACTGCAGCACCCCGAACTGCACGGCGCGGCGCTGTTCGGTCATGGCGGCGGTCAGAGCCAGCCGCCATTCGCCGGGACGGCTGGTGACCGCGATGGTGGTCGCCTCGGCTGCGTGCAGCAGGTCGCCCTTGAAGGCGCCGGCGCTGATGAAGGGCGGCTCGGTCCCGCGCATCAGGGCGTTGAAGCGGCGATTGAGAACGGAGAAGCCCAGCAGCTGGATGACGTCGTCGCGCCGCTTGGCGAGACTGTCCTTGCGCAGCCTGGGGGGATTCATCCAGGTGATCTGCAGGGCGGTGGGCGAGCCCGGCTGCACGGCGACGAGGGCCGAGGGCCTGCGGGGAGCGACCGGGCCGAGATCGGGCTCGCCGCCGTCCGGGCCGCGGGCCGTCCAGTCGCTGAAGCGGGCCTTGATCTTGCCTTCCATGGCGTCGAGGTCGAAGTCGCCGACCATCACCAGGGTGGCGCGCTCGGGGCGGTAGAAGCCGTCGTAGAAGGCGGCGAGACGGTCGCGTTTGGCGGTCTTCAGAATCTCGACCTGGCCGATGGCGTAACGCTTTGGCGGCAGCTGGCCGGGCATCTGGAATTCCAGACGCTTCTTGTAGGTCTGCCAGCCGGGGGTGTCGCGCGACCGTTCCTCCGACAGCACCACACCGCGCTCGCGGTCGATGGCACCCTCTTCGATCAATAGCTCGCTGGCGGTTTCCCGCATCATCTGCAGGGAGACATCGACCGTCTCCTCGTCGGTTTTCGGCAGGTTCAGCTGGTAGATGGTCTCGTCGAAGCTGGTCGAGGCGTTGGTGTCGGCGCCGAAGGCGAGGCCATGGCGCTCGAGGATCTTGACCATCTCGCCTTCCGGAATGGCCTTCGAGCCGTTGAAGGCCATGTGTTCGAGGAAGTGGGCCAGGCCCTGCTGGTCGTCGGCCTCGTTCAGTGAACCGGCGCGGAAATGCAGGCGCAGCGCCGCCTCGCCCGGCGGGGTGGCGTTCTTCATCAGCGCGTAGCGCATGCCATTTTGCAGCGAGCCGAAGCGGATCTGCGGATCGGGCGCGACGTCGGTCGAGGCCTGCGGCCACTGGCCGGCGGGCAGGACGAGCGGATTGACGACGGACGCCCCAGCCCGGGGCGACTTCTGGTCCTTCGGCGGCCCCGCCGTGGCGGTGGCCACCGCGTCGGGCTTCTGACCGGGGAGGAAGCTCTTGACCTGGGCGCAGGCGGCAAGGGCGGCGACCGACGCGGCGACGATGGCCGCGCGGGCGAAACGATTCAATTGGGGCAAGTCCAGAGCACTCGGATTTCTTGTTTGAAGAGCACCTTCGCCGCGCCTCGCGGCCATGGCAAGGCGCCGGTGTGGCGGGCGCGTGGAAGGCGTGATGCACGGGTGACGCAGGCTGTACGGCAAGTTATCGCGTAAATTCATAGGGTTGTGGGAAAACCACGGTGGCCCGGCGGTGGACCTTTGGTGGCCCTCGGGTAGACTTTGGGGGAGCATTGAGGGCGCCTGCAGTGGACCGACGGTCGGTGGGCGGAGCAAGGGGAGCCGCCTATCGAAGCGGCAGACCTATTATCGCATGCCGACGGTCGAACAGACGCCGGAAGCGGGAGGTCAGGCCCGCCGGGTGGCCAGCCAGCCGCCGGCCAGGCCGGCGAGGAGCTTGGTCGGATAGGAGATCAGGGGCCAGAACCAGTGTCTGGCCTCGACCTGGAGCGCCACCAAAATGGCCACATCGACGATGATGTAGAGCAGGGCCACGGCCCCCGCCGCCATCAGGCCGCCGCGCCGGTCGCGCCCGCGAGCGATCAGCCAGCCGGCCCCGACCATCAGCGGCACGCCGGCCACGACGCTGCTGATCGGCGCGGCCTTGAGGGCGAAGGCCTGGTAGTAGGCCTCGGGGTGGCCGGGCTCGACGAACATCGACCATGCCCAGACGACGGCGAAGCTGATCAGGACGTTGAGAACCATCACGGCGATGAAGAAGGCCGGGACGATGAAGAGGTCTCGCAGGCGCATGGCGGTCCCCCGACCGTGATTTCCGGTGGCAGGTTGCTGAAACGGTCCGGGGTGAGTCAAGGATTGGCCGAACGATGGATTGTCGGCCGGGGAGGGGAAGGCTAGGCTGGCCTCATCCGGGGTGAGCGGTCCCCCGGTCAGGCAGTCGCCCAAGCACCGGGCCTTGAGCCGTGCGGAGACCGTCCCCTGAGTGACACCCAGACCATCGCCCCGAGTTTCCGCGATTTCGTCCTCTCCAGCCTGAAGGTGGGTTGCCTGGGGTTGGGCGGGCCGGCCGGGCAGATCGCCCTGATGCACCGGGAATGGGTGGACCAGAAGCGGTGGATCGACGAGCCGCGCTACCTGCACGCCTTGAGCTACTGCACCCTGTTGCCGGGGCCGGAGGCCCAGCAGCTCGCGACCTATGTTGGCTGGCTGCTGCATGGTGTGCGCGGCGGACTGGCGGCTGGGCTGCTGTTCGTGCTGCCGGGGGCGGTTCTGGTGATCGGGCTGGCCTGGCTCTATGCGGCGCAGGGGGACCAGCCGTGGCTGGCGGCGGCCTTCTGGGGCGTCAAGGCGGCGGTGCTGGCGCTGGTCGCCGAGGCGCTGCAACGGGTCGGCAAGCGGGCGCTGAAAGGCCGTACCGACCTGGTCGTCGCTATCCTGGCCTTTGTGGCGCTGGCGGTGTTCAGCGCGCCGTTTCCGCTGGTGATCCTGGCTGCGGCTCTGGCCGGGCTGATCGGCAGTCGCGGCGTCGCCAGGCCTGCGGCCGCCCCGCAGACACCCGTGCCGCTCACCCGGACGTTGGGGACGGCGGCCCTGTGGCTGGTGATCTGGTTGACGCCGCTGGTCGCCGTGGTGCTGACGCTGGGCCATGGCCACTGGCTCAGCAGGGTAGGGGAGGTGTTCGCGGCCCTGGCGGCGGTGACCTTCGGCGGGGCCTACGCCATGCTGGCCTGGCTGCAGCAACAGGCGGTCGAGGTGCAGGGCTGGTTGACCACGGCGCAGATGATCGACGGCCTGGGGCTGGCCGAGACCACCCCGGGGCCGCTGGTGCTGGTCAACGGCTTCGTGGGGTTCATGGCCGGCTGGAAGAACGGCGGCTGGGTCTGGGGGCTGGCCGGGGCGGGGATGGCCCTGTGGCAGACCTTCGCGCCATCGTTCCTCTACATCTTCGCCGGCGCCCCATACGCCGAGCGGTTGCGGCAGAGCCCTGCGGCGACGGGCCTGTTGCGTGCCGTGACGGCGGCGGTGCTGGGGGTGATCGGCAGTCTGGCGCTGTGGTTCGCGCTGCACGTGGTGTTCACAGGGGCGGCGATGGTGGCGACGCCCTGGGGCGGACGGATGAGCGTTCCGGTCTGGGGGAGTTTTGATCTCTGGGCGCTGGTGCTGGCCGTGGCCGCGGGCGTGGCGCTGATCAGGTTCCATGTGAACGTGATGGTGGTGATCGTCGGGTGCGCGGTTGTGGGGTTGCTGAGGTGGATGGTGGGGTTGTGAATCCCTCTCCCAGAGGGAGAGGGAGGGGCCCGACCGCGCAGCGGTTGGGAGGGTGAGGGGTTGTGATGCTGGACGGCTGTCCGGCCGGCGCTCGGTCTGCGGACAGCGTAACCCCTCACCCGGTCCCGCTGTGCGGGACCGACCTCTCCCTCTGGGAGAGGTGATCTCCTCACCCGGTCAGTTCCCCGGGCGGGTGACGTAGAAGCTGGCGTTGTTGCCGGTGGCGGTCGAGACGCCGACGACGCTGCGGCCGCCTTGCGCGCCAACCGAATTGGTCGACGAACTGGAGACGTCGCCGTTGTTGGTCTGGCGGTTGTTGACGTCCATCGTGCCGGTGCAGTCGCTGCAGGCGTAGCCGGTGACGTCATTGCCGACCGCGACGGCCTGGGTGTAGCTGTCGTAGCCGTCCGTGCCGGTGAAGGTGGCGATGACCTCGACGCCGGCGGTTCCGTTCCACTGGGTGTTGTCGAGCACCAGGGCCTCGCCGCTGTTGCCGGCGACGGCGGTGTTGCCGGCCCCATAGGCGTTCACCGAGGCCGAGCCGA
Source organism: Caulobacteraceae bacterium (assembly GCA_031425895.1). Classification (GTDB taxonomy): domain Bacteria; phylum Pseudomonadota; class Alphaproteobacteria; order Caulobacterales; family Caulobacteraceae; genus Caulobacter. The sequence continues at coordinate 12,946 of JANPKF010000372.1, forward strand.
ACTGATAGGCAGAACTTTCCGCCTGGCTGCGCACGTAGGCATTGTTGACCTGCTGGCTGGTCACATCCAGCAGGGGGCCTTCGTTGAGGACATTGGCGCTGTTGCCGACCGCGGTGGTGCTGGTGATGGCCGACTGGACGTTGCCGTAGGCGGTGAACTTGCTGGCCTGGACCAGGGCGCCGCCGTTGGTCTGGCCAAGGGCCAGCCGTTGAGCCGACGCGGTGTCGCCGACCGAGCTGATGTTGTTGCCGACCGCGACGCCGCTGATGGCGCTGGTCCCGCTGACGTACTGCATGACCGCGCCGCCGTCGGCCAGGACATCGGCGTTGCTGTTCTGGTTCACCCGCACGCCGGCCGCGCCGTTGGTCAGGCCGAGGGTGGCGTTGTTGGAGATGGCGGTGGTGGCGGCGGTGATGTCGCCGGCCTGGGCCAGATCGCCCTCGATCTGGGTGCGGGCGGTGATGTTGTCGGTGAAGGTGGCGGTCTGGGTGAGGACGCCGGTCATCGTCGCCTGGTTGATGCCGACGTCGGCGGTGTTGCCGAGCGCCATCGTCGAGACGGCCGTATCGGATCCCAGGCTGCTATCGACGTTGACGACGGTCTGGGCGACCACCGACCCGACCATGGTCTGGTTCGAGGTCACCGCGATGTCGGTGCGGTCGCCATAGGCCTGGACCGAGTTGCCCGTCGCCGTGGTGGACTGCTGGGCGCCCTCCTCGACGGTGACGATGTTCAGCGTGCCCTGGGCAAAGATGTCGCCGTTCTGGACCTGGTTGTTGACGACCGGGCTTTGCGCCCACGCATTGCTTGAGGGGGCGCTAGTAGCGGCCCCGCAGAGCACGGCCAGCGTCAGGATCGCGCTTGTCGTTCCAGCGATTGGGGTCTTCGCGAGTTTGCGCATTGTTGGTTCCCAGATTGTCGTAGGCGGGCGTGAAACCGCCGGTCATGCCCGTCGTGCCGCCGGCGAGCGGATCGGCGGTCAGGCAGGATTGCGGTCCCGGCATGCCGTAGAGGTTGGCGGTCATCTCGACGGTGGCCCGTTCGATCAGGGAGCGCACGGCCAGCTGCAGCGGCTCCTGCGCCCCGGCTCCGGCCGAGACGTCGAAGATGTTGCCGTTCAGGAAACTGAACAGGCCGATTCCGACCTCGCGGCCGACGATCTGTTTCTGGTAGCTGATGACGTCGACGACTTCGGTGGTGCGGACGTTGACCAGGCGCAGGTCGATGGCGACGTTCATCACATAGATGCTGTTGCGGGCGTTGCCCTTCAGTCCGGTGGTGTCCTTGTCGCCGACATAGGCGTCGGCCCCGACCGAATAGATGTTGTAGTTCAGCTCGGTGATGCCGCCGACCAGGTAGAAGTCGACGCCGGCCATCTGGCCTTCGTAGATCTTGCGGCTGTCGGTCGGGCCGGCGCCGCCGCCGGGACCCTTGGGGCTGTCGCTGATCAGCTTGTTGTTCGAGTATTTGAGGTCGAGCTCGCTGATCGAGGTGTCGAAGCGTTCGACCAGCGGCATGCCGGCCTTGGCGAAGGCGGTCATGGCCATCAGCGAGGCGCCTTGCGTGACCTTGCGGCCCGAGCCGTCAGCTTCGCTTTTGCCCGTGTAGTCGCTGATGCGGCCGACAGCGATGCGCGGGGCGCCCAGCTTGTTCTGGCGAGCGTACTGGCCGATGCAGACAAGCGCCGCCGAATAGGGGCTGGGGTTGGCGGTGACCGGCGGGGCCG
>JANPKF010000373.1:0-5480 GCA_031425895.1 Caulobacteraceae bacterium
CGTGTCAGAGCCCGCTCGGCCCGGAGGCGGTCGGAGCGCTTTTCGATCATGGTGACGGCGAATGCGTCCATCACCGCCGACTTCGACCCACAGCGGAAAGCCGCTTCTTCAAGCGCCAGCGCGGGCAGCCGACCGGCTGCGGCAGACTTCCAGTCCCTTAACTGTTTCCCCGGGTCCAGCATGACCAGGGCGTCTCGGACCGGGGGCAGAGCCTCCCAAAGGCAATCTGTCGTACCGGCCAGCGCCGGCGCCGCCAGCGTCACAGCAAGCGCTCCGGTCAGTCCGGCTACGAACAGACGCATCAGGGCTCTCCGCCAAATCTCCACTTGCAGCCTATCCTCAGTCCGTCACGCTGCAAGCGATGTCCATTTCCGCTTCCATCCGTATCGCCCTGTTCGCGCTGGCCTGTTGCGTCATAGCCTGGCTGTCCCTCAGTCCGACGGAGGCCCTGCCGCAGGGTCTGACCTTCTGGGACAAGGCCGAGCACGCCCTCGCCTATCTGGGCCTCACCCTGCTCGGCGCCTGGGCCTTTCCGGGCCGCCTCGGCCGGTTGGCCATCGGGCTGTTCCTCGGCGGGATCGGGGTCGAGATCCTGCAGTCGACCATGGGGCTCGGGCGGCAGGGGGATGCCTTTGACGCCGTCGCCAACAGCACCGGAATCTTCATCGGCCTTCTGATCGCGTCGGCGATCCGGCGCCTGCAACGCGGGCGGGTGGGTTAACCCTACCCCTCCCCTGACGGGTGAAATCGCGGGTCTGAAGGTCGCGACAGGCGCAGGGTCCAGCGCGTACCCCTCCGTCAGACGGACAATCAGTCATGCGTATCCTGCCGCTCTTCGCCGTTGGCGCCAGCCTTCTGATCCTGTCGGCCTGCGACGACGTCGCGCCGCGCAAGGCCCCAGCCAAGGTCCCGACCAGCGTCGCGGAGGCTGACTGCTGCTGCAAGGCGGAATGCCCCATGGATCGATCGGCGGCGCCGGTTGTGGGCACGCCCGCGCAGGAAGGCATCGTCGAGGGCAAGCCGCGCGGGGAAATCCGCCGGGTGGCCCACGAGCGGCGCGGCGGCGGTCATCGTTATCGCGGTCGCAGCGGAACCGAAGGGGTCGGATACCTGGACGAGGAGTCTTACGGCTATCGCCGGACTGACCGTTCGGGGACGGAGGGCGTCGGCTATCTGGACGAAGACGCCGCCTATCGGGGCGGCGGCTATCGACGGGCCGGCGGCTCGGTCAGCGTCGACGAGCGCGAGACCTATTCGGAAAGCGCCCGCTATGCCGAGAGCGGCTACAGCTATTCATCCGGCGGCGGGGTCGTCCTTTACGAGGGTGACGGTCGTGGCGGACATGGCCGGCGGGGCGGCGGTTATGCCGGCGTTGATCGCGACGGCTACCTGACCTGGCCCGGCAAGACCCAGTAGTCAGGGGCGAAGAAAGCCCTCGGCGGCGAATAGGGCCATGGCCTTCGGCCCCGACAGGTAGTCAAGCACCGCCCGCCCGGTCGGCGTCGCCTTGGTGAGGGCGGCCGGATAGAGGATGCGCGGGTGGGTCGTCTGCGGGAAGACCCCGACCACCTTGACCCTCGGTTCGGCCTGGGCGTCGGTGGCGTAGACGATGCCGAGCGGCGCCTCTCCCCGAGCCACATAGGCCAGGGCCGTCCGCACATTTTCGGCCGGGGCCAGTCGGCCGGCCACGCTGTCCCAGACGCCCAGCCTGATCAACGCCTCTTTGCCGTACTTGCCGGCCGGGACCGCAGCCGGATCGGCGACCGCCAGCCGCCCGCCGCTCAGGGCCGCCGCCAGCGGCATGCCGGCCGTGATCTTCAGCGAGACCCGCGAGGCCTTCGGGGCGATCAGAACCAGGCGATTGGACAGGAGGTTGCGACGCGTGCCGGCCGCGACCAGCCGGCGCTGGCTGAGCCAGTCCATCCATGCGGTGTCGGCGCTGATGAACAGGTCAGCCGGGGCGCCCTGGGCGATCTGTCGGGCCATGGCCGAGGAGGCGCCGAAGGTCGGTCGCAGCGGCGCGCCCGGCCCGCGGTAGCCGGCGGCGATCTTCGTCAGCGCGGTCTGCAGCGAGGCGGCGGCGAAGAGGCGCACCCCGGCCGGTTTAGCCATGACCGGTCCCGCCGTCAGGGCGAGGCCGGCGGCCAGGACGGAGCGCCGCGTGATCATCTCCAACTCCTGCCAGACCGCCGATCCGCCAGCAACCTTAACTGGCCCGGCGCTTGCGGTCCTCTCCCTCCGCTGGATCAAAACGGGACAGGGAGAAGCCCATGCGTTCGCCGAACGGGCCGTTGTTCAAACGGTATGAAATATTCGCCATCGTGGCCTTCCTGGCCGTGGCCGCGCTCGTGACCGGATTCCGCCTGGTCTATTGAGCCGCGCCCCGGGCGCCGGGAACCTTTCTGTCGAGTCCGGACGTTACCGACCCTTGGGGCTCGGAGACACAGGCTTGAGCCAGGACGCCAACAAGGCTGACGACGGAGCGGTTTCGCGTCTCACAGCGCTCGCCCGCGCCCGGCTGACCCGGGCCTTTGCGCCCGAAACGCCGGAGGCGGCCAGCGCCCGCCGCGATCGGCACGACCCCAAGGTCGCGCGGCGGACGGTCATCGCCCTGTCGGCGCTGATCCTCGCCATCGTCGGCTTCCTCGTCATCTTCGACTGGAACTGGCTGCGCGGACCCATTGGCACCCTGGCTTCGGCCCAGTTGCGCCGCACCGTGGTGCTGGCCGGCGATCTCGATGTGCACCCCTGGTCGCTCAATCCAAGCGTCGAAATCCACGACCTGCGCATCGCACAACCGTCCTGGGCCCTGGACGCCGGGGCCAAACCGGGTGAGCAGATGGCGACCGTCGGCAGGGTCGAGGCCAGCCTTCAACTGCTCGACCAGCTGCGCGGCCGGACCGTGCTGAGCTACCTGCGTGTGCGGCAGGCGAACATCCACCTGATCCGCGACAGGGACGGGCGTGGGAACTGGGAATTCGGGTCCCGCAACAAGGGCAAGTCGGCCAAGCTGCCGGCCATCCGCCGACTGCTGATCGACCGCGCCGAGCTCCGGCTCGAGGACGTCCGGCGTCGGGCGGTGTTCGAAGGCGTGGTGTCGACCGAGGAGAGCACCACCGGCGAGACGGCCGGCCGCTTCCTGCTGAAGGGGGACGGCTCGCTGAACCGGGCGAAGTTCGTCGCCCGCATCGAGGGAGAACCTCTGCTCGATATCTCGCCGGACCGGCCTTATCGCTTCAACGCCCAGCTTCAGGCCGGTGCCACCCGCATCCGCGCCGATGGCCAGATCGACCGGCCCTTCGACCTCAACCGGTTCGGGGGCCGCTTCGCCCTGTCGGGCGCCGACATGAACGACCTCTATGTCCTGACCGGCGTGGTGCTGCCCAATACCCCGCCCTACCGGATCAGCGGCGGGCTGGTGCGGGACAGGGGCCGCTGGCACCTGAACAAGGCTCGGGGGATGATCGGCGAGAGCGATGTCGCCGGTCAGCTGAGTGTCGACACCAGCGGCGACAAGCCGATGCTGACCGCTGACCTTCGCAGCCGCCGGGTCGATTTCGATGACCTGGGCGCCTTTTTCGGCATGCGCACTCGCCAGGTGGGCGGCGAGACCAAATCGACCCCGACCACGGGTGGACGACTGCTGCCCGACTCCACCCTGCAGGTCGACCGCATCCGGGCGATGAACGCCGACGTCAAATTCCACGCCGACGCCATCAACGCCCCCGGCCTGCCGCTGCGCCGATTCTCGCTTGATCTTGAGCTGACCGACGGCATCCTGAAGATGAACCCGATCTCGTTCAACCTTGATCGGGGGACGATCAAGGGGACGGTGGTCCTCAACGCGACCAGGGATGTTCCCCACACCGATCTCGACCTGCGGATGACGGGCGGACGGATCGAGGACTGGGTCACCACCAAGGTGCAGGGCCTGCCGGTCGTCGAGGGGGCGCTGGCCGCCCGGCTGAAGCTGTCGGGCAGCGGCAACTCGGTGCATCGCGCCGCCGCCAATGCCAACGGCAGCTTCACCCTGGTCGCGCCGCGGGGCGAGGTGCGCCGGGCCTTTGCGGAACTGCTGGGTGTCAACGCCAGCGCCGGGCTGATCCGGCTGCTTTCGGAAGACCCCGGGACCACGCCGCTGCGCTGCGCCGTCGCCGACTTCCAGGTCCGCAACGGGGTCGCCCGTTCCAACCGGATCCTGATCGACACCGGGGTCGTGCTGGCCGAGGGCAGAGGCAGCATCAACCTGGAGAAGGAGACGATGAACCTGCGCATCGAGGGCGACAGCAAGAAGCCGCGCCTGCTGCGCCTGTTCGTGCCGATCACCATCAGAGGTCCGCTGACCAAGCCGGCCGTCGGCATCGAGGCCGCATCGCTGGTTGGACAGGGCGGCGTGGCCGTGGCGCTGGCGGCCCTGTCGCCGTTCGCCGCCATCCTGCCCTTCGTCGATCCCGGCCTGGCCAATGACGCCAACTGCGGCGCCCTTGTCCGCGAAGGCCGCAGGCGGGGAGCGCCGACCAGCCTGAACACCGCCCCTGTCACCGAGAGCCAGATCGAGGGCGCCCACGAGGCGGCGGAAGACCGCAAGGACAGGCGCCGCGACGGCGACAAGGCGGCCAAGGGCGAGAAGGGAGACCGCAATCGCGACGGCTTCCTCGACCGGCTGTTCAACCGCGACTGAAGCGCCCGGCCGCGGCGATTTCCGAAAAGCCGCCTTATCTGCTATGGGTGCGCCTCCACCGGACATTCCCCATCGTGACCACGACCCTCGACCTTTCCCGGGCCGCCAAGCCTGTTTCTACCGTCAATCTCAGCGGCCTGACGCGTGATGGCCTGCGCCAGGCGCTGATCGACGGCGGAGCCGTGCCGACCGACAAGGCGAAGATGCGGGCCAGCCAGATCTGGCGCTGGATGCACCAGGCCGGGGTCACCGACTTTGCCGACATGACCGATGTCGCCAAGGAGACCCGGGCCAAACTGGCCGGGACCTTCACCATCGCCCGGCCGGAAGTCATCGAGCGCCAGGTCAGCAAGGACGGCACGCGCAAGTGGCTGATCCGCACGGCGCCGGGCATCGAGATCGAGACCGTCTACATCCCGGACGTCGGCCGCTCGGGCGCCCTGTGCGTCTCCAGCCAGGTCGGCTGCACGCTGAACTGCACCTTCTGTCATACGGGCACGCAAGCCCTGGTTCGCAACCTGACCGCCGCCGAGATCGTCGCCCAGGTGCAGGTGGCCAAGGACGACCTGGCCGAATGGCCATCCGACAAGGAAGACCGGCTGCTCAGCAACATCGTCTTCATGGGCATGGGCGAGCCGCTCTATAACCTCGACGCCGTCACCGATGCGCTGGACATCCTCAGCGACAACGAGGGCATCAGCATCAGCCGCCGGCGGATCACGGTCTCGACGTCGGGCGTCGTGCCGCAGCTTCAGACCCTTGGTGAGCGGACCCAGGCCATGCTGGCCATCAGCCTGCA
>JANPKF010000374.1:0-4003 GCA_031425895.1 Caulobacteraceae bacterium
CAACGACTGGATGTTCGCAGCCGTCTACCGCAAGGCCGAGGCCGCCGGCGACGAGGCGCTCAAGACCCGGATCGGCGAGGCCTACGTCGCCCACATGACGACGGTGCTGGACTTCTTCGAACCCTACAGCGCCGAACTGACCGGCGGCCGCGAACCGGCCCAGGTGCTTCTGCTGCACGCCAACAGCCTGAACCGCGACTGGTATCCGAAGATCCACGCCCTCTACCTGGCCCGCGGCTACCGCTTCGTCAGCCTGGACCAGGCCCTGAAGGACCCGATCTACGCCCGCCCTGACACCTATGTGCGCAAGGCCGGGATTTCCTGGCTGCACCGCTGGACCTTCACCGAAGGCCGCAAGATCCGCTGGGAGCCGGAACCGCCGGAGTGGATCGTGAAGGCGTATGAGGCCAAGCCATGAACCCTCGACTGATGACGAAACCTCTTTGGATCGCTAGACGAGCCCAACCATGACCGACCTGACCCAACTCCAGTCCGACCTCACCGCCCAGATCGCCGCCGCGTCCGACGCCGCGTCGCTGGAGGCCATCCGCGTGGCCGCCCTCGGCAAGTCCGGCTCCGTCTCCGCCCTGCTCAAGACGCTTGGCGCCATGTCGCCCGACGAGCGCAAGGAAAAGGGCCCTGCGATCAACCAGTTGCGTGACGCGGTCGCAGCCGCTATCGCCGGGCGCAAGACAGCGCTGGAGACCGCCGAACTCGACGCCCGCCTGGCTCGCGAGAGCCTCGACCTCTCGCTCCCCGCCAAACCGCGCCGCAAGGGCAGCGTCCACCCGACCATGCAGACCATGGACGAGATGGTCGCCGTCTTCGCCGAGATGGGCTTCGCGGTGGCCGAAGGCCCCGACATCGAGGACGACTTCCACAACTTCACCGCCCTCAACTTCCCGCCGAAACATCCGGCGCGGGAGATGCACGACACCTTCTTCTTCAACGAAGGCCCGGACGGTGAGCGCAAACTTCTCCGCACCCACACCAGTCCGGTGCAGGTCCGCGCCATGCGCAAGGGCAACACGACGCCGCCCGCGCCGTGGATCGCCGCCGGCCAGGAGCCGCCGATCCGCATCATCGTGCCCGGCCGCACCTACCGCATGGATTCGGACGCCACCCACACCCCGATGTTCCATCAGATCGAAGGCCTGGTGATCGACAAGGGTATCCACATGGGTCACCTGAAGTGGACGCTTGAGACCTTCATCGCCCGCTTCTTCGAGACCGATGCGGTGACCACCCGCTTCCGCCCGCACCACTTCCCCTTCACCGAACCCTCGGCGGAGATGGACGTCGGCTGCGACCGCAGCGGCGGCGAGGTCAGGATCGGCACGGGCAGCGACTGGCTGGAGATCCTCGGCTGCGGGATGGTTCACCCCAACGTCCTGCGCCACTGCGGCATCGATCCGGACGTCTATTCCGGCTTCGCCTTCGGCATGGGCGTCGATCGCCTCGGCACGCTGAAGTACGGCATGCCCGACCTGCGCGACATGTTCGCCAGCGACACCCGCTGGCTCGCCCACTACGGCTTCTCGGCCTTCCAGGCCCCCAACCTCGTTTCGGGACTGAGCTGATGGCCAAGACCCCCAAAAAGCCCGCGGAGACCCCCGTGACCGAGATCTTCGGCCCCCTGCCCATCGGCCTGACCCGCGCCACCGACTTCACGCTCAGCGCCTACACGAACCAGGCCGTGTCGCTGGTCGACCTGCTGCGCGCCCGCATGGTGAATGGCCAGTCGGTCATTCGCGACGTCACCTTCACCAACTGCCGCATCGAAGGGCCCGGCGTCGTGCTGGTGCTCGGCTGCCATTTCGAAACGAGCGACTTCGGCAACCCGGCGGGCGACATCCGCAACCTGATCCTGCGCCCGGCCTCCCAGACCTCCGTGGTCGGGGCCATCCCGGTCGATGGCTGCACCTTCACCCGCTGCCAGTTCGTCGGCCTCGGCTACACCGGCATGGACGCCTTCCTCGACCAGGTCATCGCTCTCGGAACCCCGCAATGACCAACCCGAACGGCGCCTGGACCATCGCCGAGGACCTGACGGTCGACCATTTCTCGAACGTCGCCCTGTCCCTGGTCGACCTCTATCGCGCCCGCCTGAAAATGGGCCAGTCGACCCTGACCGGCATCACCTTCGAGAACTGCCGCATCGAGGGCCCCGCCGTCATGCTGGTGGTCGGCGGCTGCAAGTTCGACGCCGTCGACTTCGGCTTCGCCGGCGGCGATATCCGCACCCTGCTGCTGCGTCCTGTCTCGCCCAACGGCGTGGTCGGCGCCATCCCGGTCCGCGACTGCGCCTTCCACGGCGGCCAGCTGTTCGCCATCGGCTACACCGGCGGCGAAGGCTTCCTCAACCAGCTCCTGGCCCTTGGAGGGCCGACCCAATGAAGTTCACGCTTTCCTGGCTGAAGGATCACCTGGAGACCGACGCGACGGTCCAGCAGATCGTCGACGCCATGACCATGGCCGGCCTTGAGGTCGAGGACGTCCACGATCCGGCGACCAGGCTCGCCGCCTTCACGGTGGCGAAGATCGTCTCGGCCGAGCAGCACCCCAACGCCGACCGCCTGCGCGTCTGCCAGGTCGACACCGTCGACGGCATGAAGGAAATCGTCTGCGGCGCGCCCAACGCCCGGGCCGGCCTGACCACCGTCTACGCCCCCATCGGCGCCTATGTGCCGGGCCTCGGCGTCACCCTGGTCGAGAAGCCGGTGCGCGGTGTCGTCTCCAACGGCATGCTCTGCTCGGCCTCCGAGCTGGAAGCGGCTGAAGAGAGCGACGGCATCATGGAGCTGCCGGACAGCCTTGCCGTCGGCACGCCGGCCGCCACGGCGCTCGGCATGGAAGCGGTCATCGACTTCGAGGTCACCCCCAACCGCCCCGACTGGCTCGGCGTCGCCGGCATCGCCCGCGACCTGGCCGCCGCCGGCGTCGGCACGCTCAAGACCCCGGCCATCGAACCGGTTCCGGGGACCTTCCCCTGCCCGATCACGGTCGAAGTCGACGGCGACGCCTGCCCGGTCTTCGCCGGCCGGCTGATCCGGGGGGTGAAGAACGGCCCCTCGCCGCAGTGGCTGCAGGACCGCCTGCGCGCCATCGGTCTTCGGCCCATCAACGCCCTGGTCGATGTCACCAACCTGATTTCCTACGACCGCGCCCGGCCGCTGCACGTCTATGACCGCGCCCTGCTGGTCGGGGACGTCATCGTCGCCCGCCTGGGTCGCGGCCCCGATGAGCCGACCCCGGGCGACCAGCCCAGCCCGGAGGCTCACCGGGACGAGCAACTGATCGCGCTCGACGGCAAGACCTACGACCTCTCCTCGGAGATGAGCGTCATCGCCGACGCCGGCGGAAATCGCCCGATCGGCCTCGGCGGCGTCATGGGCGGGACAAGCACCGGCTGTTCGGAAGCCACCACAGACGTCTTTGTCGAAAGCGCCTGGTTCGAACCGATCCGCACGGCCCAGACCGGCCGCGCCACCGGCATCCACAGCGACGCCCAGTACCGCTTCGCCCGCACCGTCGATCCCCAATCGGTCGTCCCCGGTCTCGAGCTGGCCACGGCCCTGATCCTCGAGCTGTGCGGCGGCGAGGCGTCCGAGATAACCGTCTCTGGCCAGGCCCCGGCCCCGCCGAAAGCTTTCGCCTTCGATCCGGCCTATGTGAAGGCCCTCGCCGGCCTCGACATCCCGGCCGCCAGGAGCATCGCGATCCTCGAAGCCCTCGGCTTCAGGATCGAGGGGACCGCCCCCACCCTCTCCGTCACCCCGCCGACGTGGCGCCGCGACGTCGAGGGCAAGGCCGACCTTGTCGAGGAAGTCGCCCGCATCGCCGGCTACGGCGCCCTGCCCTCGACGCCCCTGCCGGAGACGCCCCGCGCCGTCGGCGGCGTGCTGACCGCCCGCCAGTCCCGCGCCCGCGCCGCCCGCCGCTTCCTGGCCGCCAGCGGCTATGCCGAAGCCGTCACCTGGAGCTTCACCGCCCGCGCCACGGC
>JANPKF010000375.1:0-6379 GCA_031425895.1 Caulobacteraceae bacterium
ACCCGCTGTTCGAGGGCCTCGCGGACTTTTTGAATATCCACGGCCGCCAGGGTCGAGACCGCCAGGCTGTCCAGGCCAACCGCCAGGACGTCGGAGCGGTCCGCTCCTGGCGGCAGGTCGGCCTTGGTCAGCAGCAGCAGATCTCCCGGCCGGGCCAGCCCATAGGCCTGCCGCCAGTCACCCGACGCCGACTGATCCACGGCCCACAGCCGCAGGTCGGCGCCTTCCGCCCAGGCCCGGGCCCGGCGCACGCCCTCGGCCTCGATGACCTCCTCGGTGTCCCGCACCCCGGCGGTGTCAGCGAGCAGCACCTTGTAACCGCCCAGCACCATCGGAATCTCGATGACGTCCCGCGTCGTCCCCGGGGTCGCCGTGACGATGGCCGCGTCCCGCCCGGCAAGAGCGTTGAGCAGGCTGGACTTGCCCGCGTTCGGCGCCCCGATCAGCGCCACCCGGAACCCCTCCCGGACCCGCCGCCCCCGTCCCTCGTCGGCCAGCGCCTCGCTGATCTCGGCCAGGAGAGCCTGAAGCGGCGGCCTGGCGCGATCCGCCACATCGGCCGGCAACTCCTCGTCCGGAAAATCGACGGCCGCTTCCAGCATGGCCAGGGCCTGCACCAGCTGCCCGCGCCAGGCCTCGTAGCGCTGGGACAGGGCCCCGCCCAGCTGGCCCAGCGCCTGCCGCGCCTGGCCTTGCGTCTCGGCATCGACCAGGTCGGCCACGGCTTCCGCCTGCGCCAGGTCCAGTTTGCCGTTCTCGAAGGCCCGCCGGGTGAACTCGCCCGGTTCGGCCAGGCGAAGGCCCAGATCATGCAACGCCTGGATCACACCCTCGACGATGGCCGGCCCGCCGTGCAGATGCAGTTCGGCCGCGTCCTCGCCCGTGTAGCTGCCCGGCCCCGGGGTCCAGATGACCAGCGCCTCGTCCAGCACCCGGCCGCCCTTCGCCATCAGCCGTCGCAGCGAGGCCCGGCGCGCGGCCGGAACAGCCTTGCCGGTCAGGCTCTGAAGCACGCCGCCGCTGGCTGGACCCGACAGCCGCACGACCGCCACCGCCGCCCGGCCGGGCGCGGTCGCCAGGGCGAAGATCGTATCGGTCATTTGCCCTTGGAGCCGCCCATGGCGCCCGTCGCGGCGGCGGTCATCAGTTTGCGGAACTGCTCCTGCGCCCCCATCCCGAAGCTCATCCAGGTCTTCATCAGTTCATCCGGGGCGAGGGCCGCCATGTTGGCGTCCATCCGCTTCTGCATCTCGGCGATCATGTGATCGTTGAGACTGGTGACGTCGGGCAGCCCCAGGAAGGTTCTGGCCTCGACCGGCGTGCACTCGACTTCGACAGTGACCTTCATGGCGGTTCAGACTTTCTGGGGGCTGCCGCACACCTTTGTCATTGGGATGTGTCCGGCCCCACGTTTAAGTGCGGCAAATCAATTCGACTGGAGACGACCATGAGCGGTGAACGCCTGACCATCAAGACGCCCGACGGCGACTTCTCGGCCTATGTGGCCCGGCCGGCCCAAACTCCGGCCCCGGTGATCGTGGTCATCCAGGAGATCTTCGGCGTCAACAAGGTCATGCGCGACATCGCCGACGACTTCGCCGCTCAGGGCTATATCGCCGTCTGTCCCGACCTCTTCTGGCGGATCGAGCCGAACATCGAAATTACCGACCAGTCGGAAGCCGAGTGGAAGCGGGCCTTCGAACTCTTCAACGCCTTCGACGTCGAAAAGGGCATCGAGGACATCGCCGCCACCATCGACCAGGTCCGCGGTATCGACGGCGGGACCGGCAAGGTCGGCGCGGTCGGCTACTGCCTCGGCGGCCGCCTCGCCTACCTGACCGCCACCCGCACCGACATCGACGCGGCCGTCGGCTACTATGGCGTCGGCATCGAGAACTACCTGCCCGAGGCCGAGAAGCTGGCCCGGCCCCTGCTCCTGCACATCGCCGCCGAGGACGGCTTCGTGCCCAAGGAGGCCCAGGCCCTGATCCATCAGGAGCTGGACAACCACGCCCAGATCGAAATCCAGGACTACCCCGGCTGTGACCACGCCTTCGCCCGCCACGGCGGCGAGCACTTCGACGCGGCCGCCGCCGACCTGGCCAACAGCCGCACCGCCGCCTTCTTCAAGGCCAACCTCTGATGCTGGCCATCCAGGCGAAGGCGGTCGGCGGTCCCGAAGTTCTTGAGGTCGTCGACGTGCCCGTCCCGAGCCCGGGCCCCGGCCAGATCCTGCTGCGGCAGGAGGCGGTCGGCCTGAACTTCATCGACACCTATTTTCGCTCGGGCCTCTACCCGGCGAAGTTCCCGCTGACGCCGGGCCAGGAAGGCGCCGGTGTGGTCGAGGCGGTTGGTGAAGGCGTCACCCGCTTCCAGGTCGGTGACCGCGCCGGCTACGGCGTCGGTCCCGGCGCGGGCTATGCCGAGTACATCGCCATCAGCCAGGATCGCGCGGTCAAACTGCCGGAAGGCATCACCGCCCGTGTGGCCGCCGGCGCCCTGCTCAAGGGGATGACGGCCGAGTTCCTGATCCGCCGCTGCTTCCCGGTTGCGGCCGGTGACGCGGTCCTGATCCATGCCGCCGCCGGCGGGGTCGGGCTGATCCTCAGCCAGTGGGCGCGGTCGCTGGGCGCCTTCGTCATCGGCACCACCAGTTCCGACGCCAAGGCGCAGCTGGCGTTGGCCAACGGCTGCGACCACGTCATCCGCTACGACCAGGGCGGTTTCGCCCCTCAGGTCCGCGAGCTGACCGACGGGGCCGGCGTTCGGGTCGTCTACGATGGCGTTGGCAAGGACACACTCGACGGCAGCCTGGCCAGCCTTGGCCGGCGCGGCATGCTGGTCTCCTTCGGCAATGCTTCAGGGCCGGCTGGTCCGGTGGAGCCCTCGCGTTTGCAACGCGGCGGCAGCCAGTTCCTGACACGGCCCACCCTGTTCGATTACGTCACCAACGCCGAAGAACTGGACGACAGCGCCGGCGCCCTGTTCGAGAAGATCCTGTCCGGCGCGGTGAAGATCGAGATCGGCGCAGAATTCGCCCTGAAGGATGCCCGCCTGGCCCATGAAGCGCTGGAAGGCCGGCAAACCACCGGCTCGACGCTGCTGATTCCGTAGGTGCGTGCTTCGACACGCGCACCTGCGGTGCGGGCTACTCAGCATGACGAAATCTGGCGTGAAACCCACCCCTGCTCGTCATCCTGAGTAGCCCGCACAGCGGGCGTGTCGAAGGACGCACTAAACTTTCTTCAGCGCCACGTAGAACGCCCCCTCGCCACCGTGCTTGCGATCGGCCTGCTGCACCCCGGCGACCAGCGTCCGCAAGGGTGGTTGCGACAGCCACAGCGGCGTCATCCCCCGCAAAGTCTCGCGCCCACCGCTGCCCTTGCCGGTGATGACCAGCACCAACCGGTCGCCGCGCTCCACGGCGCCAAGAATGAAGCTCTCAAGCACCGGCCGCGCCCGCTCCAGCGTCAAACCATGCAGGTCGACCCGGCCGGCAATGACCTCTCGCTCCTTGACTACCCGGCGCGATCGGTTCGGTTCCAGCGCCTCCGGCGGCGGCTTGGGTTTTGTAACCTTCACGGCCTTGGCCAGGGCCACCCGCCCTTCAAGCTTTGGCGGTAGGGCATGCGCTTCCACAGTCTCGGTCGCGGTTTCCTTGGCCAGAGGTCGGGGAACCTTGCGCCCCGGCAACGGCCTGACCGTTTCGGCCACCCGCGCCCACAGGGCGATCTCCTCCGGGCGAGGCGGCCGCTTGCTCATTCAGACGCCGCGGCGGGCGCCGCGATCAGCCGCCACATATGCAGGGCATGTTTCACCCGCCCGGCCTCACGGCCGGCGATGTCGCCGCTGCCGATGTAGAGGTCGGCCCGCACCTGGCCCCGGATCGCCCCGCCGGTATCCAGCGCCGAGACCAGCCGGCTGTAGCGCGGAAAGGCGCCGACGAGGCTCGGGGCCTGGCCGTCGATCCAGTAGAGGGACCCATAGTCGTGATGCAGCGGATCGACGGCGATCCCCCGTCCGGCCGGCAGCGGCACGCCCGCCGCCCCGGTCGCCTCGCGGCCGTCATCATCCTCCATCCGGAAGAAGACGTAGCGGGGATTGAGCTGCATGACCGCGTCGGCTTCCGGCCCTCGATACTCTGCCAGCCAGTTCCGGATCGCATCGCCCGAGGTGTTGTTTGAGGCCAGCAGGCCCTGATCCCGCATCGGCGTGGCGATGCCCTTGAACGGCTGGCCGTTGGTGGCCGCGAACACCGCCCGCTTGCGCCTACCGTCCGGCAGGACCAGGACGCCCGAACCCTGGATCTGCAGGAAGAACAGATCTTCCGGCCGCATCCAGGCCAGCGGCTGGACTTCGTCCGCCGCCTCGATGGCCGCCCGGTCATGATAGGGGACCAGGACGCCATCGACCGACCTCGCCTCGCCCTTCCAACCGGGTCGGGCGGGGTCCGGAGTGTAGTCGGGATCGATCACCAGATCCGCGGGCCTCGGCCTCACCACGGCGGTGAACTCACCGGTCCGCGAGAAGCGCGCCTCGTACTGGGGGGAGAAATAGGCGGTCAGCAGGCCCTCGCCGCCGACCGGCACGGCCCGGAAGGTCTCTTCCAGAAAGGTCTTGGCCGCAGAGCCTGCCAGCGGACCGGCGGCCCGAACCCTGGCGCAGGCCTGGCTCAGCTGCGGCAGGGGCTTGGCCCGACAGCTGGTCGCCACCATGGCCAGGGCCGCCGCATGATCCTCCTCCGCCCAGCCCGGCAAGAGGCCGAGCGCCGCGCCGGCGACCGGTGGCCGGGGCGGCTGCGGGGTCGGGCGATCAGGCGTGGGGGCGGGATTCGGAGTCGGGGCAGGCGTCGGCCGGGCCGGCGCCGTGGTCTCGCAGGCCGACAGCAGCAGGGCCGCGCCCAGCACCGGAATGAGGAAACGAATCAACGCCATGTCACTTCTTACCCCTCTCCCGCTTCTCAGGAGAAGGTCGGGGCATGCCCGGCGCCCGTCAGGCTAGGCTTCGGCCGCATCCACATTGACCAGCACCCAGTTGGGGTCGCGGCTGGTGACGTCGCGCTCGAACGTCCAGAGCTCGGCAGTGCGACGATCGTCGACGGCCTCGCCCTCGGCGTTCTTTGTGCGGGCGCGGAACTCGGCCAGGAAGCGGACAACCACCCGGGCCATGTCGCCGTCCATGGTGGCCGACTCCATGTCGGCGCGCGGCGGCTGGGCGAACTCGACCGTCTCGGTCGCGCCCTGGGTCTCGCGATCGGCGATGGCGCCGTCGAAGCTGTCATAGACGGCCGGCGACAGCAGCTTCTTCAGGGTCTCGCGGTCACCATCGGCGAAGGCCTTGACCACCATCTGATAGGCGCCCTTGGCCCCGCCCAGGAAGCGGCCGATGTCGAAATCGGGGTCCCGGGCCCGCACCGCGGCGAGACCCGTCAGCACCACCCCGTCGGGGATCAACTCCGGCTCTCCGGTCGGGGGGCGGGCGTCACCGCGCTCGACGGCTTCAGCCTGGCTATCCTCAGGCTGACGGCCGACCCGCCGGCCGAGCACCGAATACAGCTGGTAGAGCACCACGCCGGCCAGGATGGCGAACAGGATGAGCTGGAGGGTCTGGTTCAAAACGAGGCCTGGCGGTTCGAGAGAAAGGGACGGTTCTGACGGCTTATAGGGGTCAATATAGGGCAAGGAACGCCCCGCGTCAGGTTGGGCTGCATTTCATGCCGCACGGGCGGCGGCGTTGCGCCCTTTCAGGGGCCGTGTTAGCGACCGCGCCTTCCTTTTTCCTATTCCGGACTAGCCGAACATGACCGACTCCCTCGCCGGCGCCACCCAGGGCGAAGAGATCACCGCCCCCGGCATCCGGGTCCTCGCCCAGTACACCCGCGACCTCTCCTTCGAGAACCCCCGCGCCCCCGACAGCCTGCGGGTTTCCGGCGAGCAGCCGGCCATCGACATCGGCGTCGAACTGAACGCCAAGGGCCGTCCCGACGGCCTGTTCGAGGTCGAGCTGAAGCTGACCGTCGACGCCAAGAAGGGCGGCGAGCAGTCGTTCGCGGTGGAGCTGGTCTACGGCGGCCTGTTCGAGCTGGCGGGCATCCCGCCCGAAGAGCTGGAGCCGGTGCTGATGATCGAGGCCCCGCGCTTCCTGTTCCCATTCGCCCGCCGCATCATCGGCGACCTGACCAGCGACGGCGGCTTCCCACCCTTCATGCTGGAGCCGATCGACTTCGCCGGCATCTACCAGTCACGCCGCGCCCAGGGCGAAGGCCAGGGCGTGGTGGTGGGCCAGGCGTAGGTCTCCACGGATCCTCCCTCCCCTTTATGGGGCTACGGGATTCACACATCGACTGAGGCCATGGCAGCGATTGCCAGTTTGGCGGTCT
>JANPKF010000376.1:0-1757 GCA_031425895.1 Caulobacteraceae bacterium
GGCGTTCATCGCCACCAAGGGTTCGAGGTCCGAGGGGCGCCAGCTGCGAAGGATGAGGCGCTCGGTCTCGATCACGCAGGCCGACCGGTGCTCAGGGCGCCGTAGAGGTCCGGGCGGCGGTCGCGGAAGAAGCCCCAGGCGGCGCGGTGGGTGTCGAGGAAGTCGAGGTCGACGGTCCCCGAGGTGAAGCCCTCCTCGTCATGGCCCATGTCGCCGATCAGGTCGCCGCGGTGGTCGGCGATGAAGCTGGACCCGTAGAAGCGCTGGCCGCCATTGGGGTAACCCTCCCAGGGCTCGAAACCGATGCGATTGGCGCCGACCACCGGAATGACATTGCTGACCGCATGGCCCTGCATGGCGCGCCGCCAGGGCAAAGCCGTGTCCAGGGTGGGATCGTGCGGCTCGGTGCCGATGGCGGTGGGATACAGCAGCGCCTGGGCGCCCATCAGGGCCATGGCGCGGGCGCACTCCGGGTACCACTGGTCCCAGCAGATGCCGACGCCGATGCGGCCGTGGCGGGTGTCCCAGACCTTGAAGCCCGTGTCGCCGGGGCGGAAGTAGTACTTCTCCTGATAGCCGGGGCCATCCGGGATATGGCTCTTGCGATAGACGCCCATCAGGCTGCCGTCGGCGTCGGCCATCACCAGGCTGTTGAAGTAGTGCGGCCCCTCGCGCTCGAAGATCGAGATCGGGATGACGACGCCAAGCTCACCGGCCAGCGGGGCCAGGGCCTTCACGCAAGGGTGCTCACGCCATGGCCTGGCGGTGGCGAACCAGCGCTCTTCCTGGGTCACGCAGAAGTAGGGCCCCTGCAGCAGTTCCGACGGCAGGATGACCTGCGCCCCGGCGTCGGCGGCCTGGCGGACCAGATCGACCGTGCGGGCGATGTTGTCGTCGAGATCCATCCCGTAGTGGGTCTGGAGGGCGGCGAGGGTGAGCGTCTTGCCGGTGTTCTGGGCCATCACGCCGGCTCCTGCTGTGTAATGCAGTGGAAGCTGCCGCCGCCGGTCAGGATGGCGCTGGACGGCAGGCCGATGACCTTGCGTTCCGGGAACAGGCTGGCCAGGGCGTCGAGGGCGAAGGCGCCGGCCTTCTCGTCATAGATCGGGCAGATCACCGCCTTGTTGGCGATGATGAAGTTCATGTGGCTGGCCGGGACCATCTCGCCGTCGGAATCGGTTGTCCAGCCGGGCGAGGGCACGCGCATGACCTGGATGCGTTGGCCGCGGGCGTCGGTCATCGCACCGAGCATCCGGGCGGTCTCGTCATAGATGGCGGCATTGGGATCGGCACGGCCCCAGGCGATCGGGCAGGCGATGACGCCGGGCGCGACAAAGCGGGCCAGGTTGTCGACGTGGCCGTCGGTGTGGTCGCGGTTCAGACCCTCGCCCAGCCACAGCACCTTCGTAGCGCCCAGCGCGGCGCTCAGGGCAGCCTCGGCGGCGGCCTCGTCCCAGTCCGCGTTGCGGTTGGGGTTGATCAGGCACTGGCGGGTGGTCAGCACCGTGCCGTAGCCGTCGTGGTCGAGGGCGCCGCCCTCGAGGATGAAGTCGTTGGCGACCAGAGGCGCGCCCGAAGCAGCGGCGATCTGGGCGGCGACCTGATCGTCGCCCTCCATCTCGTATTTGCCGCCCTTGTAATATTCGGTGGCCGCGCAATCGAGGCCGAGGAAGATGTCCTCGCCGGGCTTGTAGCCGGCTTTTTCGATCGCCTGCAGGATCATCTGGATCGCCGCTTCGTGGTTTTCCACGTTCGGG
>JANPKF010000377.1:0-1992 GCA_031425895.1 Caulobacteraceae bacterium
ATCCGCCCACGGATGATCGATCCGGGGCTGAAGCCGTCATCGATGACCGCTGCCTTCAGGCAGTTCGGCCGGATCCATATTCCCGGCTTCCTCAAGCCCGACGCCGCCGAAGCCCTTTACCAGACCCTGGCGGCCGAAAAACTCTGGCTGTGTTCGACCATGAGCGGCGGCCAGCCTATCGACGTCCCGGTCCAGCAATTCGAGGCCTTTCCGCCCGACCAGGCCATGCAGTTCGTGCAACTGGCCCATGCCGAGGCACGCGACGGCTTCCACTACATGTTCGACAACCTGCGCATCAGTGACCTGGTCGAGCAGCGCCAGCCGCTGGCACCCGCCCTGGCGGCAGTCTACGCCTTCCTCAACAGCCAGACCTTCCTCGACTTCGTGCACGCCCTGACCGGCGACCCCCGGGCCAACTATGTCGACGCCCAGGCGACCCGGTATGGCCGGGGCCATTATCTGACCCAGCATGACGACTCGGCGGAGGGCAAGGGCCGGCTGTACGCCTATGTCCTGAACCTGACGCCGCACTGGCGGACGGACTGGGGCGGCCTGCTGAATTTCATCGACGCGGACGGCCATGTGGGGGAGGGCTACAGTCCGGCCTGGAACGCCCTCAACCTGTTCCGCGTGCCCCAGGCACACGCCGTGTCCTGCGTTGCCCCCTTCGCCGGCGCGCCGCGCCTGTCGATCACCGGCTGGGTTCGCCAGATCGACCTCAACCTCCTCCCCAGCCGGGGCCCTGCCCCGAACCCCTTCAGAAAGACCCCTTGATGCGCGCAGTCCTCTCCAAGGCCCCCGGCGGTCCCGAAACCCTCGTCGTCGAAGAGGTGCTGGACCCCCGGCCGATGAAGGGCGAGGTGGTGATCGAGGTGAGGGCCGTGGGCGTCAACTTCCCCGACACCCTGATCATCGAGGACAGATACCAGTTCAAGCCGACGCGGCCCTTCTCGCCGGGCGGCGAGGTGGCGGGCGTGGTCGAGGCCGTCGGCGAGGGCGTGACCAATGTCCGCAAGGGCGACCGCGTCATCGCCGTGCCCGGCTGGGGCGGCATGGTCGAGCGGCTGGCGGTCCCCGCCGCCTCGGTGATGAAGATCCCCGACGCCATGGATTTCAACACGGCCGCGGCCTTGGTGATGACCTATGGCACCTCCTACTACGCCCTCAAGGACCGGGCGCAGCTGAAGGCGGGCGAGCGGCTTCTGGTGCTGGGCGCGGCCGGCGGCGTCGGCATCGCCGCGGTCGAACTGGGCAAGGCCATGGGCGCCCAGGTCACGGCCGCCGCCTCGACCAATGACAAGGTCCAGTTCGCGCTCGAGGCCGGTGCCGACAACGGCCTGATCTATCCGTCGGGCCAGATGGACAAGGCGGCCCAGAAGGCGCTGTCGGGCGAGCTGAAACTGGCCTCGGGTCGTGACGGGCCGGACGTGGTCTATGACGCCGTCGGCGGCGATTATTGCGAGCCGGCGTTGAGGGCCATGGACTGGAACGGCCGCTATCTGGTGGTCGGCTTCCCGGCCGGGATTCCGGCCCTGCCGCTGAACCTGACGCTGCTGAAGTCGGTGTCGGTGATCGGGGTGTTCTGGGGCGCGGCGGTGATGCGCGATCCCGCCGCCCATACCGCCAACATGGCCGAGCTGCTGCGCTTCTGGGAGGACGGCAAGATTCGTCCCCGCATCAGCCGCACCTACCCCCTGGAACGCGCCCACGAGGCCATCAAGGCGCTGGGCGACCGGTCCGTGATGGGCAAGGTCGTGGTGACGATCGAGAACTGACGTGGCGGGCTTCCGGATCGGAGAACATCTCGACCCCGCGCGCATCGGACCGGTGTTCCGCCGCGCCGGGCGGCTGCATGTCCCCGATTTCCTTGAGGCGTCGCAGGCGGCCGGCCTCCATGAGGCGCTGACCTCGTCCACGGCCTGGTCGCGACACCTGCTGCTGGGCAAGGCGCCGATCAATCTGACGCCCCCGGAGTGGCAGGCCCTGCCGGAC
>JANPKF010000378.1:0-7755 GCA_031425895.1 Caulobacteraceae bacterium
CCGTAGAGGGCGAACAGGCGCTTGAGGTCCGGATCGGCAGCCCGCAGGCCGGTGGCCGCGCCCGAGTAGATGGGAAAGAAGGCCACGATCGTGGCCAGCACGATGATGGCGCGCTGGGGATGATCCAGGCCGGTCCAGATCATCACCAGCGGGGCGATGGCGATCACGGGGGTGACCTGGATGGTGACGGCGACGGGCTGGATAGCCTTTTCAATCAGGGGACTGAGACCGCCCAGAGCGGCCAGCGCGCAGGCGCAGACGCTGGCCACAGCCAGGGCGGTCAGGGCCATCGACAGTGTGGTCCAGGCAGCAGAGGCCAGGGCCGGCCAGTCCTGCAACAGGCTGACCCAGACGGCGCTTGGGGCCGGCAGCAGGTAGACGGGCACGGCAAGGGCGCGGCAGGCGATCTCCCAGCCGGCGAGCAGGACGACGACCAGGGCCAGCGGGGCGAGGATGTCGATCAGCCGTCTCATGGGGCGCCGCCGGCCAGCAGGCGGGAGATGCTCTCGGCGGCCTCGCGGAAGCCGACGGTCGTACGGAACCCTTCAGGGCGCGGCATTGGCCCCTCTATGGCCAGCTGGCCGGCGATGCGACCGGGCCCCGGCGTCATCACAACCACGCGGGTCGCCATGTAGACGGCCTCCTCGACGTTATGGGTGACGAACAGGATGGCGGGCTTGAACTCGGCCCAGAGATTGAGCACGTCGTCGGCCAGGCGGCGGCGCGTGATTTCGTCGAGGGCGGCAAAGGGCTCGTCGAGCAGCAGCAGCCGGGGCCGTGTCGCCAGGGCCCGAGCCAAAGAGACCCGCATGGCCATGCCGCCCGAGAGCTGGGCCGGTCGGGCGGCCTCGTTGCCGGCCAGTCCGACCTTGGAGAGCCAGTCGGCGGCGAGCGCGCGGGCTTCCTTTCGCGGCATGCCGGCCAGTTCCAGGGGCAGGGCCACATTGCCGGCCGCCGTCAGCCAGGGGGCCAGGGTCGGCGCCTGGAAGACCAGGGCGGTCTCGCCGCGCCCTGTCGCGCGCGTCACCGCCCCGCGGGTCGGCGGCTCCAGTCCAGCCAGCAGCCGCATGGCTGTCGACTTGCCACAGCCGGAGGGACCGACGAGGGCGACGACCTCGCCCGCCTTGAGAGTCAGGTCTACGGGTCCCAGCGCCAGCCCGCGGGCGTAATCGACCTCAACGGCTTTGAGGTCGGCGATCATCTAGGCCTTCGCCGGCGTTACGAAGTCCAGCGTGTAGGCCTGACGGAAGTCCATATCCTTCGGATAGACGCCCTGGTCGCTTGTCACCTTGAAGAACTCGGCCCATCGGGCATCGCTCATCGCGCCGATCGCGCCGGCTTTGGCATCGCCGCTTTCGACGATGCCGTACTGGTTCATGACGTTGCGGGCATGAGCCAGCAGTTCCGGGGTCATCTCCGGATTGTCCTTGAGGATCAGGGCGTCGGCGGCCGCCGCATCACCGGCCAGATAGGCCTTCCAGCCGACAGCGCTGGCCTCGACGAAGGCGCGGACCGCGTCGGGGTTTCGGGCGATCAGCTTGTCGGAGGCAAAGACCATGGTGGCGTAGCCGGGATAACCCTCGTCGGCCAGCAGGAAGACGGCTGGCTTCAGTCCGGTCTCCTTCTCGATCGTATAGGGCTCGCTCGACAGGTAGCCCTGCTGGATGGACCGCTTGTCGGCCAGGAAGGGCGCCGGACTGTAGTTGTAGGCGCGCACCTGGTCGTCGGTGAAACCGTACTTGGCGCGCAGCCAGACCCAGAAGGCCTCCTTCGAAGCGGCCGCCAGCAGGATCGGCCGGCCCTTCATGTCGGCGATGCTCTTGATGCCCTGGTCAGGGTGGGCCAGCAGCACCTGGGGATCCTTCTGCATGAAGGCGGCGACGGCCTTCACCGGCACCTTTTCCTTCACGAGGTTCAGCGCGATGAAACCGTTGGAGCCCATGCCCAGCTCAATGGCCTCAGCGGCCAGAAGCTGGGGCACATTGACGCCCGGACCGCCCTGCTTGATCTCGACGCTGAGGCCGCGCCGGGCGTACTCGCCACTGGCCAGGGCATGGTAAAAGCCGCCGTGCTCGGCCTGGGCCTTCCAGTCGGTCGCGAAGCGGATGCGGGTCTTTCCGGGCGGGGTCTCCGGGGCCTTGGAACAGGCGGCCGCGAGCGCCGCCAAGCCACCGGCCAGGACCATTCGACGAGACGTCATGCCACCCTCCCACACATCGCTGGCGAAGGTAGGGCGACCGGCGCACGTCGCCAAGGCCCTTCCCGGTTTGGACGACGTCCAAACCGGGAAGAGAAGGGCCTTGCTCTCTGTATGTTGAGCCCGCCCGGGCGGCGAAACCGCTGCACACTTCCGCCTGGCAGGCTCAAGGGGTCGCGGTGATGGGGGTGGCCAAAACGAGAAAGAGGGCGAAGCATCCGGTCGCCCGGCGGCCTCGCCCTCTTACCCAGCTCCCCGAAGGGATCTGATGGCCGAGGGGTGGTGGCTGGCGTGGGGTCCGGATTGCTCCGGTCTTCAACCAACCGACCCCTGACCGGTCTCCTCGGGTCTCCCCTCGGTCCTAAAGTCTGGAGCCGTTCCGCTCGCCTAGCCTTCCGGTTTCCCGTCTCGCCGCGCCGCGGTTCCTCTCGACAAGGGGAGGGTCTCACCACTCCCGGACGGCTGCAACAGCTTGAAAAAGCCGGCCTGTGCGCCGTGGTCGGATCAAATGGGGACCGCTTGTGGATAAGCGGCAATAGCTCATCGCGGGCCCTTACCCGGCAAGGGGCCTGAAGTTATCCACCGGTTTTCAGACGGCCAGGCTCTCGCGCTTTTCCTCAAGGGCCAGCCACTCTTCCTCGGCGGCGGCGAGTTTCGCGCGGGCCGCGTCCATGGCCTTCATGGTGCGGTCGAAGCCGGCCGGGTCGCGGGCGTAGAGGCCGGGATCGGCGATCGCCGCCTCCAGCTTCTTGATGTCCAGCGGCAGGCTGGCGACCAAACCCTCCAGTTCCTCGAGCCGGCGCTGGTCCTTGTAGGTCAGCTTGGCCTTCGGCTTCGCCGGCGCGGCCGACGCGGCCGGCGCGGCGACGGTGGCCGCCGACTTCTGCTGGCTGCGCAGCACCTGGACGCCGCTGGTGAAAAAGCCGGGGTTCTGGGCCAGGAAATCCTTCCAGCCGCCAGGCGTCTCGACCACCTCGCCACGGCCATTGAGGCCGATCGTCGAGCCGGCCAGCCGGTCGATGAAGTCACGGTCGTGGCTGACCAGGATCAGGGTGCCCTGGAACCCGGCCAGCAGGTCCTCGAGCATGTCGAGGGTTTCCATGTCCAGATCGTTGGTCGGCTCATCGAGCACCAGAAGGTTGGCCGGGGTCGCAAGGGCCCGGGCCAGTAGCAGTCGGGCCCGCTCACCGCCCGAAAGCGTCGAGACCGGCTGGCGCAGCTGGTTGTCGCGGAACAGGAAGTCCTTGGCGTAGCCGGCCACGTGGCGCGGCGCATTGCCGACCATCACCTGGTCGCCTCCGCCCGGGGTCAGGGCTTCCCAAAGGGTGCCGTTGATATCGAGATCTGCCCGCGCCTGGTCGATATAGGCGATCTCGAGGTTGGTCCCCAAGGTCACGGTACCCTCGTCCGGCTCGATCTGGCCGAGCAGCAGCTTGACCAGGGTCGTCTTGCCCGCGCCGTTGGGGCCGACGATGGCGACCCGGTCGCCGCGCTGGATGCGGGTCGAGAAGCCCTTCACGAGCACCTTTTCGCCGAAAGCCTTCGACAGCCCCTTGGCCTCGGCCACCCGCTTGCCCGAGGCCGAGCCGACGGACATCTCCATGTTCAGCGTGCCGCGGGCCTCGCGCAGCACGGTGGACTTCTGCTCGCGCATGTCCATCAGCCGGCGGCGGCGGCCCTCGTTGCGGGCCCGGCGGCCGGTGACGCCGCGCTGCAGCCAGTGTTCTTCCTTGGCCAGGGCGACGTTCAGGCGGCGGAACTCGTCTGCCTCCGCCTCCAGTTGCTTTTCCGACCAGTCGTCGAAGGCCGCGAAGCCCTTGTCGAGGCGCCGCACCCGGCGGCTCTCCAGCCAGAAGCAGCGGGTGGTGGTGCGCTCCAGGAAAGCGCGGTCGTGGCTGACGATGAGGGCGGCGCCGCGGCTGGCCTTGAGCATGCCTTCGAGCGTCTCGATGGCCAGGATGTCGAGGTGGTTGGTCGGCTCGTCGAGCATCAGCACGTCGGGCTCTTCCGCGAAGGCCCGGGCCAGCGCGGCGCGGCGGATTTCGCCGCCGGAGAGGCCGGCTGTGCTCTTGGCCGGGTCGAGGCCCAGTTCGGTCAGGGTCGCCTCGGCCTGGTAGTCCATCGCACCGCCGGCTGTGGCGTAGTCGAGCAGGGTCTCGCCGGTGATCTTCGGTTCCTGTGGCACCACGCTGATCCGCGCACCGGGGCTGACCGACCGCTCGCCGGCGTCGGACTGGATCTCCGCCATCAACAGCCGCATCAGGGTCGATTTGCCCGCGCCGTTGCGGCCGACCAGGCAGGCTTTCACGCCGGGCTCCAACGCCAGATCAACCCCATCGAACAGGGTGGTGGCGCCGTCCACGAGGCGGACGTCTTTGAGAGCGAGGATGGGAGGACGCATGGGAGGGCTGCCTCCTAGCGGGCTGCGGCCCCAAGGTCGAGGGTCAACCGTCAAACGGGCGAAATCGATTCGCCTTGGATTGCGATCCGGGTCATGGTGACGCCGCGTGGGTTCGCCTCTGAGGCGAACCTGGTTCCACCACGACGGACGGGGTCGGTGATGGCGATGAAACTGGTTCGGCCGATCGACGAGGCCACGATAACGGTGCTCGAGCCGCTGACGGCCGAGATCATCGAGGCGCTGCGCTATTTCCGGGGCGCCTGCCATCGCAAACAGGTCATCGAATTCATCGAGGCGGCCCACCGCAAGGCGGGACAGCAGATCGATGGCTTGTCCCGTGAGATCATCGCCGCTTTCGAACGTCACCTGGGCGAAAGCCGTAACGATCCGCGGCCCTTTCGCCTGCCGCTCGGACCGGACTCCCATCGCTGGGCGTTGGCCGATGGGGCGATGAAGGGCTAGTTCCCGACCGGGTCGATCGCCCGGCCCGTCTCCGGGATCATCATCTGGCAATCGAGCAGGTCGCGGGCGGCGCTGTCGTCGCGGGCCTGGAAGCGGGCTCTGGCAGCCTGCGTCGCCTCACTCATGGCGGCTTCGACCTGGGGCGGCTTCAAGGCTCCGGCCCGCCTGGCTGCATCCATGGTCGCGAAGGCCCAGAATTCCGCATCGCTACGGGCCAGTTTCGCCCCGGCCGATCTGTTTTCGGTTTCGAGGTCGGACCAGGCCATGGTCAAGCCGGCGCACTGCAAGGCCGTGGGATAGGGCGGCGGCCCCTCCGATGCGGCAAGCATCACGCTCACGGCGATGATCAACATGCCCTGCCCTCCGAACACCTCATGAAGCCCAGGGTCACAAATCTCGTCAAGCCGGGAGCCGGATCTGCTTAGTTATCCACAAGTTATCCACAGGATGACAAATATACTTCACAAACTGTCGCAAAAGCGTAGCATTGCGTCGAACCGGGCCTTTTGAGCCGGGAGATTTAGGAGGCTGCAATGATCATTTTTTCCGCCGTCATCGCGCTGCTGTCCGGCGCCGCCGAAGCGGTTCCCGTCAAGGCTGTCACGCAGGGCGACCTGGCGCAACGCGCCGGACGCGAGCTTTATGTCTGTGCACGTGACGACGCCTCGCGCCGGGCGTTCAAGCGCGAGCATGGCGAAGTGATCTTCGTCTCGGCCAAGGAAGCCGCCACCAGCAAGGGCTGGGACACCCCCCGCTGCATCACCGCCACCGAGTACAAGCGCCTGACCTCGATGGTCGGCGAGGTGCGCTGGGTGAAGAACTAGCGCTGACGCGCGTTCCGATCATTCGGAGCGGGCTATCGGAGCAATCGCCACCACAAAGAAACTAGAGCGACTGATATGACTGCATCAGATCGGTCGCTCTAGCCACGCTCTCGCGTGCGCTGGAAGCTGACCTTGGGGTAGCGCTCGGCGACGTAGTTGGTCTCCCAGGCCGACTTGGCCAGGAAGACGGGACTGTTGTCGATATCCGTCGCCATGGCGGTGCGGTGGGTCGATCGGAAGGTTTCGATCTCGGCGTCGGTCCCGCCCAGCCAACGGGCCTCGGCATAGGGCGAGGCCTCGAAGATGACGTCCAGGGCGTATTCGTTGCCCAGCCGGTCGGCCATGACCTCGAACTGCAGCTGGCCGACGGCGCCGACCACGAAGTCGGCCCCGAGCTCAGGCCGGAACAGCTGGGTGACGCCCTCCTCGGCCAGGCCTTCCAGCGCCTTCTTCAGGTGCTTGGCCTTCAGCGGATCACGAACCCGCACACGGCGCAGGATTTCCGGGGCGAAATTGGGCAGGCCGGCGAACCGCAGGGTCCCTGTCTCCGACAGGCTGTCGCCGACCCGCAGGACCCCGTGGTTGGGAATGCCGATGACATCGCCGGCGAAAGCTTCCTCGGCCAGCTCACGGTCGGAGGCGAAGAACATGATGGGCGCGTTGACGCTCATCTGCTTGCCCGTTCCCTGGCTTTTGAGCTTCATGCCACGGATGAACTTGCCCGAGGTCAGGCGGAAGAACGCGATGCGGTCGCGGTGGTTGGGGTCCATGTTGGCCTGGACCTTGAAAACAAAGCCCGAGACTTCCGGATCGCCCGGGAGGACGGCGGTCTCGACCCCGGCTTTCTCGGCCTTCACCGCCTTGGGCGGCGGGGCGAAGGCGCCCAGGGTGGCCAGCAGTTCGTCAACACCGAAGTGGCGCAGGGCCGAGCCAAAGATGACCGGCGTCATGTGACCCTCCAGGAAGGCCTGGGGATCGAACGGCTTGGAGGCCTCCTGCACCAGCATGGCGCCCTCCTCGGCCTCTTCCCGCTCGGCGGGCTCGAGGTAGCGGTCCATCGCATTGCCGTTCAGCGGGACGGCTGGATCGTGGCCTTCCTCGCGGTTGCGGTTGTACGGGATGAACTTCTGGCCGCGCAGATCGATCATGCCCTAGAACCGCCCGCCCGAGCCGGCCGGCCAGTAGAGTGGCGCGGGATCGAGCTGCAGCTTGGTGGCGATCTCGTCGAGCAATTCGAACGGGTCCTGGGCCTCGCGGTCCATCTTGTTGATGAACGTCACGATCGGGATGTCGCGCAGGCGGCAGACCTCGAACAGCTTCAGGGTCTGGGGCTCGATGCCCTTGGCGGCGTCCAGCACCATGACGGCGGCGTCGGCGGCGGTCAGCGTGCGGTAGGTGTCTTCCGAAAAGTCTTCGTGGCCGGGGGTGTCGAGCAGGTTGAACATCAGCCCGGCGTGGTCGAACGTCATGACGCTGGCCGAGACGCTGATGCCGCGCTCGCGCTCGATCTTCATCCAGTCGGATCGGGTGCGGCGGTTCTCGCCACGGGCGCGCACCGCGCCGGCTGCCCGGATCGCCCCGCCGGCCAGCAGCAGGTTCTCGGTCAGGGTGGTCTTGCCGGCGTCAGGGTGGCTGATGATGGCGAAGGTGCGCCGGCGCGCGGCCTCGGCGGCGGGGGTATTGGACATAAGGCGGGCTGTAGCGGCGTAGGGAACGATTGTCACGCGCCGAGGGCGGCGGAACGCCCCCCGCCCCCCTCGCCTATCGGCCGGCCTTCTCGGCCTCTTCGATGCGTTGCAGCAGCCCCTTGGCCGGCGCCGCGGTCTGGCCGCCATGGGGGTTGTTGACCAGCGGCGCCAGCTTGGCCCGGG